>JASHSY010000199.1 GCA_030040825.1 Xanthobacteraceae bacterium | reverse complement strand
ATCGGCGCGACGGCGGGGCCGCCGAAATACCCACTGGTGAAGAGGCCTCGATTGCAGCAACAGCCGCAACCGCCGCCCCAATTGCCCCAGCCGTTCCAGCCGCCGCCCCAGCCATTCCAGCCACCCCAACCGCCGGTATCCCAATGATCAACGGCGATCGGTGCCGGCGCGATCGGGATCGGCGCGACCGGCGCAGGTACTGGCACCGGCGCATAAACCACCGGCGGCGCGACCGGGATTGCCGGCGCGTAGGTGTACCCGACAACATAGGCGCCGCCGCAGCCACCACAGCCGCCGCAGCAACCGGCAAAGGCCGCCGAACTGAAAAGCGTAGCGAGCAAGGTAGCGCTCGCCACAAGCGCAACGCGGAACAAGGACATGAATATACTCTCCCTTACAATCGGCCCGCTTCGGCAGGCCGGTTACTTGTGATGATCGTGATCGTGGTCATGGTCGTCGTGGTGATTGTGGCCACCGCCCCCGATCGACAGACCGATCGGCGGCAATGGATATGGCGGGTAGTCGGTGACCGGCCCCGGCGCCGACTGGCTCGACCAGCTTTTGCGGTAGCTCTGCGCGGGCGGCGGCAGCGGACGATCCGGCGCGGGTTCGATTTCAGGCCGGCCGTAACCGGGCTGCTTGCCGCTCTTTGGAAAAAAGCCCGGCTCGTAGGAAGCGCGCGGTGGGGCCCAGTAAGGCGGAGCCGGCGGCGGCGCCAATCGGTAGATCACCGTCGGCGTCACCAATCCCGGACGCGCCAAGCCGAAATCGCCCTCGATGACCGACCACGACACGTCGACCCCGTTCATCAGGATGGGGACATCGGGGCGGCCGGGCACGACAATAACGGGCCCGCGCTGGGCGAGCGCGGGCGAGGCAGTCACGGCAAGCAGCAGCGCCGCGTGGGCGATCCGCATGAAAAACCCTTGTTCGAGCGGTCGATGGTAAGGAAAGTGCCGGTCAAATTCGTTTAAAACGCCCGGATTCGGTTAGTGAATTGCGCGGTAACATTAATTCCGCGCTACGGCCGCGCGCCGTTCCCTGCTGCAATTTCGGCAAAACCGATCATCCCTTCGTTCAAAGACTTTCGGCTTACGACCTGTGGCGCACAGACAGGTCCGCGACCGCAAACTAGCGTCATTAACCGCTTAACGCGGGCGGGCACGCTCGCGTGCATAGGGGGACAACGTCATGACGACGATTGCGATCAATCAACCGCGCACTGGTGGCATGACGAGCGAAGAACGGCTCGTGATTTTTGCCTCCTCGCTCGGCACCGTGTTCGAATGGTACGACTTTTACATTTACGGCACACTCGGCGCGTTTCTGGCGAAATATTTCTTTTCCAACGTACCGCCGAATGTCGGTTTCATCTTCGCGCTGCTGGCGTTCGCCGCCGGCTTTGCAGTCCGCCCGTTCGGCGCGCTTATTTTCGGCCGCCTCGGCGACAAGATCGGCCGCAAATATACCTTCCTCATCACCATGAGCCTGATGGGTATCGGCACGTTCTTGATCGGCGTGATCCCCGGCTATGCAACCTGGGGCATCGTTGCGCCGATACTGCTCATCGCTTTCCGTCTGATCCAGGGTCTCGCGCTCGGCGGCGAATACGGCGGGGCAGCGATCTATGTTGCCGAGCATGCCCCGGCCAACAAGCGCGGCTACTACACGTCGTGGATCCAAACGACCGCAACGCTCGGTCTTTTCCTCGCGCTTCTGTTGATCCTCGGCATCCGCACCAGCATGGGCGAGACCACGTTCGGCGATTGGGGCTGGCGTATTCCGTTCCTCTTGTCGGCGATCCTGTTGGCGGTGTCGCTGTGGATCCGGCTCAAGCTTAACGAGTCGCCGCTGTTCCGCCGCATGGTCGACGAAGGCAAGCAATCGAAGCGTCCGCTCGCGGAAGCCTTCGGTCAGTGGAGTAATGCCAAGATCGCGATCCTGGCTTTGTTCGGCGCGACCGCCGGCGAAGCGGTCGTGTGGTATGGAGGCCAGTTCTATGCGCTGTTCTTCCTTACCCAAACGCTGAAGGTTCCGGGCGTCACCGCCCAGATCATGATCGCAATCGCGCTCGCGATCGGCACGCCGTGTTTCATCCTGTTCGGTTGGCTTTCCGACAGGATCGGAAGAAAGCCGATTATGCTCGCGGGATTTGCGCTCGCGGTCGTCACCTATTTCCCGATCTTCCAGGGCATCACCCACTTTGCCAATCCGAAGCTGGAAGCTGCATTGGCGGCGGCGCCGGTTACGGTAACGGCCGATCCGGCCACCTGCTCGTTCCAGTTCAAGGCGACCGGCACCGAGAAATTCACCACGCCGTGCGACATCGTCAAGTCCGCGCTGGTGGGCCTATCGGTGAACTACAATAACGTATCGGCGCCGACCGGAACGGTGGCGAGCGTGAAGATCGGCGATCAAACGATCGCCGGCGACGCCCCGGATGCCGCCAAACAGATCGCCGCCGCGATCAAGGCGCACGGCTATCCGGCCGGTGCCGACCCGAACGACATCAATTCGGTGATGACGGTGATTCTGCTGGCCATCCTGGTCGTCTACGTGACCCTGGTGTACGGGCCGATCGCTGCGTGGCTGGTGGAACTGTTCCCGACCCGCATCCGGTACAGCGGGTTGTCGCTGCCCTATCACATCGGCAACGGCTGGTTCGGCGGCTTCCTGCCGGCCACTGTGTTCGCCATCGTAGCGGCGACCGGCAATATCTATTCCGGTCTCTGGTATCCGATCGTGGTGGCGGCGATGAGCTTCGTCGTCGGGCTGATCTTCCTGCCTGAAACCAAAGACCGCGACATCAGTCAAATCTGACGCGCATCCGAACCGGACGAGCGGGACGGCAGCAGCGCCGTCCCGTTTTTTTTGCCCTCCCCACGTGCAGGGAGAGGAAAGAATTTGACCGCGCGGCGATTTAATCTCGTGCGCTCGTGCCCCTAGGCGCCTTTGACGTCGAGCTGCACATCGACGTTGTTGCGCGTCGCGTGCGAGTACGGGCAAATTTTCTCGTGCGCCTCCTGGGCGAGCGCCGCCAACTCCGCCTGCGGCAGGCTTTGATCCTCGACGTGCAGCTTGACCGCGAGCCCGAAGCCACCGCCATCGCGCGGCCCTATCGACACGTCGGCGGTGACGCGGGCTTTACTGGCGTCCTTCTTTTGCTGCTTGCCGACAAAGTCCAGCGCACCGCCGAAGCATGCTGCATAACCGGCGGCAAACAAATGCTCGGGCGTCGCCGTTCCCGGCTTGCCGGGCCCGCCCATCGCTTTTGGGACGGAGAGATCGGCGCGAACCACATGGTCGCTTGACTCGGTGTGCCCGTTGCGGCCACCGGCCGCGGTTGCCGTGGCGGTGAAAAGCGGCTTGATCGTGTCCATGACAATGACCTCCTGCGTGGTTGCTGTTATGTGGCGCGGATGAATTCCGCAACGCGCTCGCCGATCATCATGGTCGGCATATTGGTGTTGGCGCTCACGATCGACGGCATGACTGAGGCGTCGGCGATGCGCAAGCCTTCCACCCCATAGACCCGGCACTCGGGATCGACCACCGCCAGCGGATTGTCAGCGGAACCGATTGCGCAGGTCGAAGCCGGATGAAAGGTTGCGCCGGAGGCGTCCAGGATATCGTCGTCGGACACCGGGTAGGTGTTTTTTTCATCAGCGATCAGGCGTCCGGGCCTGATCGCCGCGCCGATAGCGGCGCGGCGGAGCGGCGCCGGAGCGTTGAACACCGCGGTTGCCCCGATGGCTTTGGCAAGCCCGGCAAAGCCAGCGCCGTTGATCAGTCGGAGCGGCGCCAGCCGAGGCATCAGATAGATCTCCTCGAAGCAGGGGCGCACTGCCGGGTCGAGCAACAGACGAAGCGCGAAACGCGCCGACATGATCATGCGCTGGCGGTCGAGCGGTTCGGAGAGGAATCCCTGGTCCACCCGCGGCGGTACGTTCGGATCGGCGGAGCGCAGCGCCACCAAGCCGCGCGACACCGGCGCGTAAAGACAGCACGCCACCGTTCCCATGCACAACCCAAACCGCTTCGGGCTGATGCGCCCGGTATAATAATGAAACAAATCACCGGGACTACCGCCAGCCGCTCCGGACGAAAACCGAAAGCTTGTCATGATGTAATGCTTGGCCTGCGCCGGCATGCGCGCGGCGCGCTTGAGCGCCACGGCGAAGTGCAGTTGCGGATGGTTCTGGTAATTGCGTCCGACGCCTTGGCGATCGGCCACGACCGCAATGCCAAGTTTGCGCAGCTCTTCGGCCGGCCCGACGCCCGAGCGGAGCAGTAAAGCCGGCGAGTGAACGCCGCCGGCCGACACCACCACTTCGCGCGCCGTTAGGGTCCGTTGTCCGCCAGCCCGTTCGATCACCACGCCCGCGGCGCGCCTCCCTTCGAAGGCGATACGCAGCGCGCGCGTGCCGGTCATGATCGTGAGGTTGGCGCGCGCTCTCACTTCTTTGCCCAGATAACATCGGGCGCTGGTGGCGCGCTCATCGTCGTGGCTCAGCGGCGTCGGGAAGAAACCGTCGGCATCAGTGGCATAAATGTTTTCGTGCGATGCTTTGCCTTGCGCCCTTGCCGCCTCTTCGAGACGGCGCATGTAAAGCGGCCAAACCTGCCGCGGCAAGCGGCGAACGACGTTCGGTCCGCGCGCGTTGCGCGGCGGCGCCGGCTCATCGAGATCGTTGGTCATCGCCTGGAAAGTCGGCAGCACGTCACGCCAACCCCAATTCCGCGCGCCCATCTCTTCCCATCGCTGGTAATCGTGCGGCAGTCCACGCAGCGCGATCATGCCCATGACGCTCGATCCACCGCCCATCACGCGCGGCTGCAGAAACGGCACCGGTGCTTCGCCGTTGCGGAAGGTCGTCGTCAGCGGCCAGAAATAATTGCTGTTGGCGTAGGCGATCGGAAAAATGCTGCGAATGTCTTCCGGCACTTCGCCGGGAGGGGTGTCCGGCCCGGCTTCAATCAGGATCACACGGCGAGACGCGTCTTCCGACACCCGGGAGGCCACCACCGCACCAGCCGAACCGGCGCCCACGACGATCACATCGGCTTCCTGCATGCGCTGTTTCCCGGCAGGCGATGCGCTTAGCGAAGATCCGGCCAAATGAAACGCCGCGAGATGACGTTACGCAAAAAGGCAGCGCCGGCGCACAAGGCGGCGAACGCCGCCGCCACCGCCGCTATTTCCAGCATCGGCGCGAAAGCGGTCCCAGGCGCGTGCAACGGCCCGATGGTCTTGAACAACGCCGCAAGCGCGCCGATGCCGGCGCCATACGCCGCAGCGCGCGCGATGCTCCACGGCCGCGTCTGTTGCGACCAGAGATGGAACGAAGGCAACGGCATTATTCAGCGGCCCGCACATGCGCCGGATGAATCGCGAGCCCGGCCAGGTCCGGCAGCACCAGGCGGAGGAGCTCGGTTTCATCGCGCGCCACCAGCGTTGCAGTTTGCCCCTGCGCAAGGTGGAGAGCAGTCAGCCGCCGATATGGCATATCGCTTACGGTGCCGTCGCCCGCCAGCAGCAGATAAATGCTGCGGCCGCCGGCACGGTACGAGGCGCCGCGCGCCATCGTTATGAGTTGCGCCGCGCATTGCCGCTCGGTGAACATGCCAAACACCTTTTCATGTACACCCGGCTGATCGGCCACCGGCAGCCAGTCATAATTCTGCGGATCGACCATGATCGGGTCGCGGTAGCGCGGCTTCGGATAGTCCATGCGCCGGCCGTGCACGTGCTCCCAGATCGCCTGATAGGCATCGGCATTGCGGCGGCCTTCACCGTCGTCGTTGCGACGGAAGATGCCGCTTTCAAATGTGCCGATTTTTTTCAGCTCCTCGGTACCGGCGGCGACTTCGCGCGGCGACAAATAGCCGTTACCGCTGGCGCCGCCGAATTGCAGCACCGCGGTAACCGAGCGGCCTTCAGAGCTTTGCGGCCCATACGCCGCGCCCTCCGGAAAGTAGCCAAGCGTCCCGGCCGTCATTTTTCCATTACGGTCGAAATTCGAAACACCTTCGAGCTGGTAGCGGAACTGATCGAAATTATGCCGGTGACGCGGCGAGATGAAATCGCCGTCCTGCCGGCCAATGCCGAGATGGAAATTGTCTACCGTGCCGGGCGCACCCTCCAGCAGGTGCCGATAATGAAACGTGCCGCCGCGATGTTGCAGCCCGCGCTTCCACTCGACCTCGTCGCCTTGCACAATTTTCACGTCGGCAACTCCCGGCTAGCCGGAGGACTACGATCCGCAGTGGTTAGCCTGGCACCAAGCGCTGCACGCAGCCGGAGTCTTGTATTTGGCGTTCTTCGCACACCACGCGTCGCAACGCGCCGCACAGCCGGCGCCCGCTGCCAAGCTCTGATTGCCGGTTGTCGGAGCATCGAGCATCGTCACCAAAGCGACAAATGCCAACAGGCTGAAAGCGGTCTTCATAACGACCTCCGTCAGGTTGCCCTTCCCCAACATTTAGTCTCGGCAATCCCCTACTACCGCGCAATGGGTGTCAGGCGGGCAAGCTGTCACGCCGTCGTGTTCTTGGCTTTGGTCGGGCGGTTCCCGAGGGCGCTTTGAGGCTGTCCCGTCTCGACCAACGTTAGTGGATTTTATCTGGCTTTGAGGGGGCTTGGCGCCGAAAAGCCCCTTCTCGTTTTGGCCCCTGGTCGACCAGCCATTTATCGTCTTGTTTGCTGCACACGGCGCAAACACCCATTGCGTGGGCACGCGCTTTTGCTGGTTCACGCTTAACCGGGATCAGCACAATGAATGCCTGCGGTACATCGCCGGAGTCGAAAGGAGCCTCGCAGCAGGTGCAATTGACGGACCGTCCTTGCGAAATGGCTTGCTTCAAATTCGAAGCGGCCCAAAGGCATAGCCTTGCGGCCTCATCGCCCGCGTTTGCTTTATCCAGCCATACTCTTTGATCTGGGCGACGGACGATGTAGACCCGACACTCTTCGCTATCTTCGCTTTCAATATCCATTGGCTTAATCCCATCAGGCGCTACGCGGTGAGTAAGTTGCATGAATGCCGTCGCTGGTCCAACGAGGGATCGGCCGTTCGCGAAACGGCTGTGGCCAGTGATGTAAATCGGCCCTTTATTTATGCGGGGTGCCGCCCTAAACCAACGAGAAACGAAAACAGTAGCAAAATGGTAGAGGCGGCCGTCCATGACGGCCTGCGCGTCACCAGAAAACGCGATAGATTGGCCCTAGCCGGGTTAGCTCAGCGGTAGAGCAGCGGTTTTGTAAACCGTTGGTCGGGAGTTCGATTCTCTCACCCGGCACCAATAAATAAGGTACTTCTCGTATTTCGAGGAAGAAATCTGCCCCGATTGAACGGCAGCCGGCCGACAGATGTCCAGCCGCCGGGGCTTGTGGCAGAAACGAAAGAGAGCCGCCCACTGAGGCGGCCTCTGAAAAGCAGGATATAAGACGTTATGGCCGATGACGAAACCGATACGAAGTGCCCGATCTGCGGATCAAAGGCGAAGCCACTGGATAAATTTGGCGATGCGACCGGGTTCGATTGCCCTACTCACGGTCAGTTCAAGGTTGCAGATACGGTACTTGCAATCCAATCGCCAAATACTCGCGAACAAT
>JASHSY010000198.1 GCA_030040825.1 Xanthobacteraceae bacterium | reverse complement strand
AATCATCACCCACCATTTCGGCGGCATCGTGCCGATGCTGGAAGGTCGCATCGGCCCCGGCAACGACGTAATGGGTTCGCGCACATCCGACACCGACTACGTCTCGCTGCGCAAAAGCCTCAAAAAGCGCCCGCTAGACTATTTCAAGCAGGATTTCTGGGCAGACACCGCGGTGTTTACCGCCGAACCGGCGACCAGGGCGGGAATGGAATTCTTCCCGCGCGACAAGATCGTGTTTGCTTCCGATTGTCCGTACGATCCCGAAGGCGGAACGATGTATCCGCGCGAGACGCTGCGGATTCTCGAGTCCCTTAATCTTTCGAAGATCGATCACGACAAAATCTTCTTCAAAAACCTCGAAGCGGTCACCGGCCGAAAGTTGGTGAAGGCTTAGCTCAACGCGTACCACCGCAGCGGTAGAGCATCCACCACGGCGAGCGATCTTGCCAGCCAAGAAGGTTGAACGGCTGTAGCCAGCGCGGATAGGTGGACCACTCAAACGCACAATGATCGGTGACCCAGGCGGCAGCCTCGGGAAGCGGATCGGAACATTGACAAGGGCAAGAAACGTCTCGCCACGCGCGTGTCTTGCCGCCAAATCGGCCGCCGCGGGATTCGAGATCCAATGCAAATTTTTAGGTTCAAGAAACACCATGTGCGCCGGACCGGTTCCATACGGCATCCTGCCCGGAGCGTGGATGACCACCGCCTCGCTGATGCCGTTCGCGGCATGCGTTTCGTTTTCGATTCGCTGGAAGAGCGGATAGTTCGCCGATTGTGGCATGGCGATAACCCCCAGCAGACCGACGAAATTAAGGGCATAGCCAAGCATGAGGCGGAGATCGCTCGCCAGCCACCGGAAAAATGCGGCAAGACGCGCGCCATAACGTGGTTGCGCCGTGAGGGCAAAAACAACGAAGAAAGGACAAAATGGAATGAGCGGAAACAAAAACCGCGCTTCCTTATGAGCGGCGATACACAACAGAACGACATATGGCGCGCTGGCCCACGTCAGAACGCTGAGTGGGCGCGCCAGCCAGGTCGACAGCGTCGCCACCATCAAGCCGAAGGTGACCGGCGCCATTGCATTCGACTCGAGCAACGGTATGTACAGATACGCGAAGAACGGCTCGGTGCCGTAAATGCGCGACCGTCCCAGAACAAAATTTTGGTAAAGGTAGGCATAGGCGGGAAAGGTTATGTGGCCGTAGCCCCACCCATCGGCGAGAGCGCCCAGAGCCAGCGTCGATAGCGCTCCGAACGCCAGCCCGGCAAAAACGATCAACCGGTCGTGCGCCGCGAACAAATACCAGGCGCCCGCCCCGGCGGCCATGGCGCCGGTCGCAAAACGGAAATCGAAGCACAGCCCGAATGCGGCTCCGGCGAACATGGCAAATACAAAGCGGCCGCCTGCACCGCGCAAGCGCGTGCGCCATTCCAGCGAGGCGATGCCGAAACACAGCGCGGCTGCCGAAAACGCCTCGGCGGAGGTTCGCGCGCCAAGGAACGGCAAAACCCAAAGCAAAGCAGCGATCGAATACAGCCGGCGACGTTCAATTTCGCCGTCGAACCAGTGCCGGCCGGCGATCACCAAGGTCCACAACGCCGACCAAGTGAAAATCGCCGTCGTGATCCGAAACAGAAACAGCAGAGTCAGCGGACGATTGAACCCAAGATAACCGGCCGTCCGCGCCACGCCGACATAGATCGCCGGCTGTAGCCATGAGCGCATTTCTTCGGCGTATTCCCACGGCAGCCCGGCCGGTGCGCTGATGCCGAGCTTGGTCGAGGCAAATTCGACGATCTGATAATATTCGTCGGGGTTGTGCTGTCCGACCGAGAACACGGCGCTGGTAAAAAATAACAACGCCGAGACGGCAAGACACCATCGCAGGTGCCGACGTTCCGTACCGCTCACGCCGCACCGGTCGGGCCAAATGAATTGCCAGAGAGCCGAAAATATCTTCAACTTCGCAGCGAAATCGGTCGATTGCCGGGTGAGCGTCACTTCGTTTGTGATCGGATGGCTGCCGAATGCGCGAAAAGGCGGCCGATCATTTTGCCACGGACCATTCCGCCGGGCAATGGAGTGACCGATACCGGGCGGCTACCGCCCCACATTAGTCAAGCTATAATCATAAAAAGCAATGGCGTAAGGCTGCGTTGCAGTATCGTCCAACGAGAGGAATAGCAATGTGGTTGCGAATTAAATGGCAGATTGCAACTGTACTTGTTGCAGCCTCGGTAACGGCATCTGTCGTATCTGCGCAAGAAGCTTCGCCGCTTTCGCCTGCAAATCTCAAAAAGCTGCTCGCATCCGTTGACACCATCGGCTCCAAGCAAGCCTTTCCTCCACCATTCGCGCAAAATCTTGGATTGTCCCAGGATGCAAAACAGGACCTCCCTGTTGTTTGCGTAGAAACGACCGACCACAGAATTTATTTTTGTCGCAGCGGACTGGACGCAAGCGATTACATCATCTGGGTAATCGGCACCGACGACAAGTCATCTTCGATGTTCGTCACGCATCAAGACCTCAAATTGGTGCGCGCTCTATACATGCGCGCCGAAGCAATCCCGCAACTACAGAACGTCAACGACGACGCAGTTTATGCTGACTACAAGAAGGCGCTGGCCGGACTCGCGCGCGATTTGAAGAATACGAAGAGCCGCTAAAAACCTCCGCTCGGTGCTTGGCTTGTCTCAAACCCCACGCCGCCATATGTCCCTTCAATGACAATCCCGGCGGCTCATTCCGACGCCCAAGGCGAGGTGACGAACGAACTCTTCCGCCGGGTCATGGCGTCGTTCGCCACCGGCGTCACCGTTATCACCACGCAAGTCCGCGGCGAAGTTCGCGGCATGACCGCCAACGCCTTCATGTCGGGTTCGCTGGATCCGCCGCTGTGCGTAATTTCGGTCAGCCTCAAGGCGCGCATGCATGCATTCCTGATGGAAGCCGGCCATTTCGGCGTCAACATTCTCGGCCGTGGCCAGGAAGCGTTGATCGGGCATTTCGCCGGCCGTCCCGTAGAAGGTATCGATCCGCGGTACGATTACGCCGGCGCAACGCCGTTGTTCGCCGAAGCCAATGCAACCATCGCCGCCAACGTCTCGGCGCGTTATGACTGCGGCGATCACTCGTTGTTCGTCGGCCACATCTTCGCGCTGCGCCACAGCGAGGGCCTTACGCCGATCGTGCTGCACGTTGGGCGACTGGCCTCGCTGATGCATTCGCACGAACAAACAATCTGGCCAACGCTCGATTTCTGGTGAGCGAGTGGGGGCCGGACGCGAACTGCGGGACGGGATTTGCCGCGGCTCCGTCCGTCGAATCGAAGAAATCGGGCAGCCGGAGGTCGCACCGGCGTGTACGAATCGGAAGCGCCGCCGACCGAGCCGGATACGACCCGGTAGCTTTCGTTTTGTCCAGAATTAATTTATTGTTTTCAATAGCCTATTTTGCGAAACGGATTGCGCCGGAAGGCGTTCAGAGGGCCGCCTTTCCCGTGTCATTTTTGCCACTACGGCCGTAGAAATGACGTTTCTCCCCGCACCAAACCGCACAAAGCATTGCAATCTTTATTGGCTTGAACGACCCTGCCGGCAGTTGGCAGGACGTGCCGACGAGTCAAGCCCCGTGCGGATTTCCTAGCGCTGGGTCTTGGGGACAAACCACGGAGGGGCATAATGACCCGAATGAAACAACTAGCGTTGGGCGGTCTTGCTGCGCTCGCCATTGGCGGCATGGCAAGCTCGGCTTTCGCCTATGAGAGTGGAAGTTTCGAAAACCGCTTGACTGCTGCGACCATCGGTCTGCCGTTGGGCGCCTTGCCGCCGCCCGGCCTCTATACCGGTCTTGAGACCGCTTACCTCGGCATGCCTCAAGGTGTGCATAGCTCCGGGACCTTCCTTCCTGGCGGGGCGACTTTGGTCCTGCCCGCCATCGCTAACGCCGTACCTCTGCTCTATGTGCCGGGATGGCATTTCCTCGGCGCCAGCTACGGCATGGCAGTGGTGCAGGCGTTCTATAACAACAATCTCTGCGCAACCCTGAATTCCTGCTCTAGTGGCGGGTTCTTCGGGAACAACGGAAACTATCAGTCCGGTGGCGGCGAATATACAACGGCCAACACGACCTTCAGCCCGCTCATTCTATCGTGGAATCTGGGTCAAGGCTTGTTCGTATCGTCCGGTTTCACTTTCATGGCACCGGATGGAACAAGGGGCTCCGCGGGCGGACAGTTCACGCCGAATCCGGATTACTGGACCTTCGAAATTCCATTTGCCATCTCCTACCTGACCGGCCAGTACAACGCTACCGCCAACTTCTTCTATGACATCAATACCGCGTCCCAAGGCGGTTGCTGCGCGAGCGGCCTCGTCGGCGCGCCGTTCCATATTACCAGTGGTAACTTGCTCTACGGCGATTTCCATTGGCTCTGGAAGTTCGGCAAGTGGTCAATCGGACCGGTCGGGGCGCTTGAAGTTCAGACAACGGCCGATACGGGTTGTCCGGCCGCCCCCACTGTCTGCAATTCGCTAGGGTCAGCTGGCCTCGGTGGTTTGGTCGGCTATGACTTCGGCCCGGTCGATCTCCAGGTGTGGGTGACGGATACGATCTGGTCGCAAAACTTCGCTGAAGGCGCAGGCACGATGAACGTGTTTACCCGCCTTGGCTTCAGGCTCTGGGGACCAGAGGCTCCGAAGCCGTTGGTTGCCAAGAACTAAGCTTGTAACAACAAAACTCTCTATGGGGCCCCGCGGAAATCCGCGGGGCCTTTTCTTTTCGCTGTTCTCTTGTCATGGTCGAAATGAAGGCTGCCTAGGAACTCACGGAGGCATGATGGTCGAAGGCGGAACACACGGCATGCCGATCACGACCGCGCAGGCCCGGGCCGGTGCGGTCGGCGCGCTTCCCCGCCACGATTGGACACGCGGGGAATTGCGGGCTCTGTTTGATCTGCCGCTGTCCGAACTGATTTTCCGCGCGCAAACCATTCACCGGGCGAATTTCGATCCGGCGGCAGTGCAGATCTCGACCCTGCTCTCGATCAAGACCGGCGGTTGCCCGGAAGACTGCGCGTATTGTCCGCAAAGCGCGCAATACAATACCGGCGTGCGCGCGGAAAAGCTGATGCCGCTCGATGCTGTGTTGGCGCAAGCGCGTGCCGCGCGCGAGGCCGGCGCCAGCCGCTTTTGCATGGGCGCGGCTTGGCGCTCGCCGAAGGACCGCGATCTGGCGCAGGTTTGCGCCATGATCGAAGGCGTCAAGGCGCTGGGATTGGAAACCTGCGCCACGCTCGGCATGCTCACCGCCGAGCAGGCTTGCGAACTCAAAATGGCGGGCCTCGATTACTATAACCACAACCTCGATTCCTCGCCCGAGTTCTACGGCGAGATCATCACTACGCGGACCTACGATGATCGCCTCGCGACGCTCGGATACGTCCGTGAGGCCGGCATCCGCGTCTGCTGTGGCGGCATCGTTGGCATGGGTGAGACACGCGAGGATCGCGTCGGCATGATCGAAACACTGGCTAATTTGCCGGTGCATCCGGAATCGGTGCCGATCAACATGCTGGT
>JASHSY010000197.1 GCA_030040825.1 Xanthobacteraceae bacterium | reverse complement strand
GCAAGCCGATCTACGGCATGCATCGCGGCACCGTCGGTTTTTTGATGAACGAGTTTTCCGAGCGGAAACTGATCGAGCGGCTGGCCGCCGCGCGCGTCACCGTGATCCATCCGCTGGTCATGCGCGCGCGTGATGCCTCGGGCCGTGTACATCGTCACCGCGCGATCAATGAAGTCTCGTTGTTTCGCCAGAGCTACCAGGCGGCACGGCTGCGTATCCTGGTCGATGGCGAGGAGCGGCTCGGCGAGCTTGTCGCCGACGGCGTGTTGCTGTCGACCCCGGCCGGTTCCACCGCTTATAATCTTTCGGTACAAGGACCGATTATTCCGATCGGCGCATCGCTGTTGGCGCTAACGCCAATCAGTCCGTTCCGGCCTCGCCGTTGGCGCGGCGCACTCCTGCCCGACCGGGCGCAAGTCACCATCGAAGTGTGCGAAGCGGCCAAGCGGCCGGTTGCGGCGGTTGCCGACCACGATGAGGTGCGCTCAGTCCGCTCAGTCGAAATCAGCATGGATCATTCTGTCGCCATGCATATGCTGTTCGATCCCGGCCACAGCCTGGACGAGCGCATCCTGCGCGAACAATTCGGCTATTGAGCGCGGTCTAGCGGCGGCCGCTCCGGCGAAGCCGGATCGCAAGCGTTTTCGGCATTACCGGCCGCTTATGCTTAACCAACCCTTAACGGCGGAACTCTAGTTTCCGCCGTTGGGCGAGGCTTTATGGTCCGTATCAACTTCAACCGGCTGCGCTTTCTGGTCATCGACGACAACGCGCATATGCGGCGCATCCTGCGCACGCTGCTGCACGGATTCGGCACCCGCGAAGTGTATGAGGCCGAAGATGGCGCCGCCGGGCTCGAAGCCTTCACCCATTACATGCCCGATATTATGATTATCGATTGGGTGATGCCGATCTTCGACGGCTTGGAATTGGCGCAGATGATCCGGCAGCCCGGCGCTAATTCCAATCCTTACGTTCCGGTCATCATGCTCACCGGCCATTCGGAGAAAAAGCGCGTGGTCGGCGCCCGCGATGCCGGAGTCACCGAATTCCTCACCAAGCCGATTTCCGCAAAAGCGCTGTATGAGCGAATTCTCAACGTCGTTGCCAAACCGCGTCCGTTCATCAAAACCAAGACTTATTTCGGTCCCGACCGGCGGCGCAACGTCAATCCGAATTATGTCGGACCGGAGCGGCGCAAGGGTGGCAAGGCGGATGTCATTCGCCAGCCGCCGCTGCTCGATAAAGTCGTAAGTTGATCGTCAGGAGCGAACCATATTATGGCCCGCAAGGACAATGCCCCCTCGGTCGCCACCTTCGCCGACCACGAAGTCATCACCCCGCCGACCGATCTGCGCAAGGCGATAACGCAGGTGCCGGATGGCCACGACGATCCAGTTGCGCGCGCCGAAGCGGCGCTGGCGCAACTATCGGACGAATTCGGCGAGTGGATGCATGCCGAATGCGAACGACTCGACGCCGCGCGGCGGGAGGTCATCCGGCTCGGCTTCACCAAAAAGACTAACGACGACCTGTTCCGAGCTGCCCACGACATCAAAGGCGAGGCTGCGACATTCGGTTATGCCGCCGTCGGCCCCGTCGCCGACAGTCTGTGCCGGCTGATCGAACACACCCCGCACATGACGCGCATTCCGCTTATGCTGGTCGATCAACACGTCGACGCGGTACGCGCCGTCGCCCGCGAGCGCGACCGGCCCGATCTCGCTGCTGCGCTGACGCAAAAGTTGCGGGAAGTCACCGACGAATTCCTGCGGGCCGAAAACAGCGAGCGGCCGGATTATCTGGAAAGCATTTTCGCGCCGCCGCTGGCGCCGAGCGCGACTTAAGCGGCTTCCGATTGAACGTCTTGGCAGGCTTCGGCGACCAGTTCGTCGCAGAATAGCCTCGCTTCCTCGCGCGCTGCCTCGGTAGCAAACCTCCGCAGCAGCGTAAGCAACGGTTCGACCTCGCCCAGCACCGCGTCCTCGCAGCGCGTAAGCACGCGCTCGATCATCCGGCGTTTGAGCCGCGCGCCGCCGCCCGGCTCGCTGTTAAAGCCGCCCTCGCGCATAGCGCCAATCGCCTCCTTGAACGCGGTGTAGGTCGATCTCGGCAAACCCGCCTGGTCGAACAGCGCGCGCAGCCCTGTGTTGCCGCCGTCATGCACGAGGCTGGAGACCCGCTCGACTGGCATGTCGGTCAATTCCGACAAAGCTTCTTCGAACAAGGCGACGTTACCGCACAGGAGCGCGCGCAGAATGAGCCCCCCGGTGAGCTGGCCGCTGGCGCGCAGGTGATGAACCAGCGGCCGCATCTGTGGCATCGGCGCCTCAGCGGCCAGCACCAGAGTTGCCTTCTCGCATGCCTCACGCGCAACGCGCCGTGCATGATCCGGATCGAGCCATTGCCGCTCGGTGACGAAGCCGGCCAACGTGTCGGAAAGCTTGGCGACCAGCGTCAGCCGCGTGGCCGCCGCCACATCTGCACGCGCCAGCAGCTCTTCGCGGATTGCGGCCAAATGACCGTACCGTTCGGCGATCCGGTCGATCGAGAAAGGCGCGAGGTCGGCGTCGAGATTTTCCAGCAGCACCAGGCATGATTCGGCGGTGCCGACTTCGGCAATGGCGGCGGCCACTGCGCGCGGCAGTGCGGCACGGCTGGCGATAGCTGTCTGGACCACACCGCCGCCGGTCGCTACGGCATCGACCAGATCGGCATCGACAAACAGCGGCGACAGTGCCAGCACCGGCGCGGCGATCTGTGGCTGATCGGCCGCCAGCGCCAGCATGATCGCTGGCGGCGCGCTCGGACTTGCCGCCAGCGCATCGGCAAGTGCGCGCCGCACTAGCGGCGAAGCGTCGTCGAGCAGCATCAGCATCGCGCCCTCGGCGGCGGCGACATCGTCCGCAGAAAGATCGGAATAAAGATAGGCGCGCGCAAGCGCGCTGGTGGCTTCGGCCCGCTGGCTGGCCGGCGCGGTACGCACCCAGTCAAGAAAATCGCGAACGATCATGATCTCGCTCACGCCACGCGAGTCTTTGCTCGCGACTTGAAGCTAGGCGCACGGTCTTAATAAATCGTTCACCATGGATTTTTGGAAAGATTAACAAACGCGCTCGAGGTCCGTCCCTTGGGCCCGGGGCTCAAGTGTCCTTCGCCGTCGGATCTTTGAAAAGATTGAGCAAGCCGCCGGGAACCGCCCGCGACCCCGATGCCGCGTTGGCATTTGGCACGCCCCACAATGCGCTCACCATCGGGGCAAGGGACGCCGAGCCGCCGGCATCAGCAAACAAGCCGCGGAAGACCTGTTGCCGCGGTTGACTGGAGTTCGCCGCCGCCGGCGTAAGAGCCGCGACCTTCTCGGCAAAGCGGGCGCCGCCGGCCGGCGCTTGCTGACCGGCAACAAACGCATCGGCAATGCCGGCAGTATCCGGCGCCGGTATTGTTGCTGTCGTCGGAGCGGCGGCGGCCTGCGCAACCGACCTCCAGGCATCCTGGCTGCCGCGCGCCACGTCGTAGCGCGCGGTCAGCACGTCGCGTACCTGCGCCACACTGCGCGGCGCTCCGCTACGATCGTAGAAAATCGGAGAATTTGCCTGTGCGGCGTGCGAAAAAAAGTGCGACGCGCGGGCGGTCGGATTGGTCGCAGCCAGCGAAATCAGCCGTGCGGCGCCGCCGACGCCGAGAAAATGCGCAATGTAAAGCTCACCTTCGCTCGGTGTGCGGCCAAGCCGCTGGCTCAGAATATCCGCATTGGATTTGGTGAAGGCTCCCGCCATCAGCGCATTCGCCGTCGGGTCGTTCCGCAGCTTGAGGATTTCGCTGCGAAGCGCGGGGTCGCTCACTTGGTATTTGCCGGTTGCGGTTTGGCTGATGGCATCGGCGTAGCGGCCATAACCGAGCGCACTGCCCGACTGTTTGATGGTGGCGAGCCAGGTCTGCTCGATGAATTGGAACAGTCCGCGCGCCGACGACGTCGAGGCCCCGGCGTTCGGATTGAGCCCCGACTCGACTTGCGCCGTCGCCAGCAGGTAGTTGAAGCTCGCGCCGGTGCTCTGCGACGCTTGGCGAATGGCGCCGGCAACCCCCGCAATGGCGGAGGAATTGCTGGGATCGACCAGCATTCGTAGCTCCCCTTGCCGGCTCCCACCGGCCACCCTTTCAGGCGTTAAGAAGCATCAACGATTATGGTAAACGGGGACTTAACGGTCAGGAGGCGTCCATGACGCAGCACGCGGCAAACCGGCACAAGCGCGGCGGGCTCTATTACGAGGATTTCGTCCCCGGTGAAGTGATCGAGCATCGCTATACCCGCACGGTCACCCAGATGGACAACATGCTGTTCTCCAACATGACGCTCAATCCGCAACCGCTCCACATCGACCGGCATTTCTGCGAGCAGGAGACCGAATGGGGGCAGCCGCTGATGAACTCCCTGTTCACGCTCGGCCTGATGATCGGCATGTCGGTCTCCGACCTCACCGTCGGCACCACCATCGCCAATCTCGGCATGACCGACGTGAAATTCCCGCATCCGGTGTTCGAAGGCGACACGCTGCATGCCACCACCGAGGTCATCGGTAAGCGCGAATCGAAATCGCGGCCGGGCGCCGGCATCGTCGAATTGCATCACCGCGCCTACAACCAGGACAACAAGCTGATCGCCGAATGCCGCCGCCAGGCGTTTATGCGCATGCGGCCGAAGTGACGTTACGTCGCGCCCGTCCCGCTATTTCTTATATTCGTTCTAAGTTTCGCGGATTGACTTCGCCGGCGCCGGTTTCTAATGATCAAGCTTGGGGTTATTGGGGCATGTTCAGCGCGGGCACTTATATCAGGCAATTGTGGCGACCGTTGATCGGTATCGTCGTTGCGTATGCTGTCGCCGCGCAGAGCCTGCTGATTGTCCTCGGCGGCTTCCAATCGATCGCTCACGCCACCGACACACCGGCTTTCGAGCTGTGCGTTCACGATACGAAAGGCGCCCCATCACCGGCCGGTCATCCAGGCCATCCCGGCTGCAGTCACTGCATCTTCTGCTTTGCCGGCGCACATCATGCGGTAATCGGATCGCCGCCGGTCCTGCTGACGCGTCTTAACGTCGCCGTCGTCGACGGCGTGCGGATCATAGCCGCGCAAGTCCCACCGCGCCTCTCCCCTCATTCGATCGCGAGCCCGCGAGGCCCTCCACTTCGCGCGTGACAGCAAGCGGCCCTATCGCGGCCGCCACACTTCGCTCACGCACGAATGGAGACTTGCAATGTTCCACCTTTCAAGGTGCCTGCGCGCCTGCGCGCCGATCATCGTATTTGCGTTACTGCCGTTTTCGTCCGCGTCCGCCCACTGCTTCGTCGGGCCGCGCTTCTTCCCCGCCACACTGACAATCGACGATCCTTGTGTTGCCGATGAAATGTCACTGCCCACCGTGGATTGGTTCAAGACCGGCACGGTCCCCTCCGGAAGCGAGTGGGATATCTCGGCCGAATTCGACAAACGCATCACCGAAGACCTCGGTTTCGGAATCAGCGATGTATGGACGCAAATCCGCACGCCTGGAGGACCGGTTGCGGTCGGCTTAGGCAACCTCGAAACCACACTCCAGTACCAGTTGTTGAAAAATGCTTCGAGTGAAACGGCAATGCTGCTCGGCCTGATTGTCGACTGGGGCGACACCGGCAACACAAGCGCTGGAATAGCAACGCAGTATTCGACCCTCACGCCGACCTATTATTTCGGTCAGGGGTTCGGTGGGTTGCCCGAGGAACTCGGATTCGCGCGGCCGCTCGCCCTTACCGGTCAGGTCGGTTATCAAATTCCGACCACGTCGTTTGACGTGAACGCGGGAGCGTTCATTCCGCAGGTGCTGGTCTACGGCGCCTCGCTGCAATACAGCATGCCGTATTTAAAATCGGAGGTGAAAGATCTTCAGCTTCCGGACTTCTTCAATCATCTGATTCCGCTTGTCGAAATGCAGTTATTCACGCCGGTCATGAACAATCTGGGCAATCCGTCGGTTACCACCGGCACGATCAATCCTGGCGTGATCTATGTCGGTAGCACTTACCAGGTCGGGCTCGAAGCAATCATTCCGGTCAACGGCGTCAGCGGCAATGGCATCGGGGTGATGGGACAATTCCATCTCTATCTGGACGACATGTTTCCCAAGACGCTGGGTCAACCGCTTATTGGCGGCATGTCCACGCCGCCAGCCAAGCCTCTCTAAAGGAGCAAGTCATGCGAAAACTTATCGTCATATCGATTCTGCTGGCCGCGCTCGAAAGCGGCGCGGCGCACGCTCATGCCTTCCTCGATCACGCCAGCCCCCTGGTCGGCAGCACCGTGCGGAGCGCTCCGCACGAAGTCACCTTGTCGTTCACGCAAAACCTCGAGGCGGCGTTCAGTAGCGTCCAAGTCACGGACTCGAACGGCGGCCGCGTCGATCAGGGCAAAGCGCAGATCACCGGCAACACCATGCGCATCGGCCTGAAAGCGCTTAAACCGGGATCCTACCGGGTTCGCTGGCAGGCGCTTTCGGTCGACACTCACAAAACGGAGGGAAGCTTTACCTTCACGGTCGGCGGCTCATGATCCGCCGCTCCTATCCTGGTGGAGGATCGCGTGAATGACCCGCTGATTGTCGCGCGCGCCGTTCATTTCGCGGCGACGCTTTCGGTGGCCGGCGCTGCGTTCTTTCAGGTCTTCATTGCCGGACCGGCGTTGCGGGCGG
>JASHSY010000196.1 GCA_030040825.1 Xanthobacteraceae bacterium | reverse complement strand
GCCAAGCTCTTTCTCGGCGATGTCGGCAGTCTGCCGATCGGTTTATTGCTCGGATGGCTGTTGTTGCTTCTTGCCGCGAACGGACATCTGGCGGCTGCCATCCTGATGCCGCTCTACTATCTCGCTGACGCCACCATCACCCTGCTGCGCCGTCTTTTTCGCGGCGAACCGGTGTGGCACGCACACCGCAGCCATTTTTATCAGCTTGCCACCGACCGTGGTTTTACCGTCGTTGGCGTTGTTGCATCGGTGTTCGCCGTCAATGTCGGTCTGTGTGCACTGGCGCTCCTGATCGTGATCTGGCCGAACCGTACGGTGGAGATTGCCGCGCTCGCCACCGGTACTTTGTTGGTCGCGTGCGAACTCGTTGCGTTTTCGCGCGGGTCGAAGTGACAGCCTCACCCGAAATTAAGCCGGCCCGCAGCGTACGGTTCAGGCGGCTGCGCCCTCGAAGTCCGGCACCGCGTCGCGCAGCACACGATAGATCGCTTCGCGCTCATCGCGAGCCAGACCTTGTTCGAGCAGAGCAAGCCAGCCGCGCATCGCCTCCAAAGATGGCTGTGCCGGACGGGCGGCGACAACGCCTTCGATGCCGATATCCGCGGTCGGTTCGCTGCGCGCGAACAACACTTCCTGCATGCGTTCGCCCGGACGCGCCCCGGTAAACACAATGTCGACATCGCGGCCGGGCTCAAGCCCGG
Source organism: Xanthobacteraceae bacterium (assembly GCA_030040825.1). Classification (GTDB taxonomy): domain Bacteria; phylum Pseudomonadota; class Alphaproteobacteria; order Rhizobiales; family Xanthobacteraceae; genus BOG-931. The sequence goes on along the minus strand of JASHSY010000196.1, from coordinate 2,563 downwards.
CGAGCCGGATCATCCGCTCGGCCAGATCGATGATCTTCACGGGCTGCCCCATATTGAGAACATAGACGGCGACATCCGAACGCTCGCGCGCGAGCGCGTGGCTCGCTGCGGTGACAACCAGATCGCAAGCTTCGCGGATGGTCATGAAGTAGCGCACCATGTCCGGATGCGTCACCGTCACCGGACCGCCGGCATCGATTTGCGCTTTGAACTTTGGAACCACCGAGCCGTTTGAGGCCAGCACATTACCGAAGCGCACCGCGATCAGCCGCATCGGCTGCCGTGCGCCACGTGGGCGGCGGGCGAGATCGGCGTCGAGCGCCTGGCAATACATCTCGGCGAATCGCTTGGTCGCTCCCAGCACCGATACCGGCTCAATCGCCTTGTCAGTCGAAATCATCACCATCGCTTCAGCACCGACCGCCGCCGCCGCATCGGCGACATTGACCGAGCCGAAAACGTTGGTTTTGACGCCCTCCTCCCAATTCTGTTCGAGCAACGGCACATGCTTGAGCGCGGCCGCATGGAAGATGAAATCCGGCTTGAACTCGGCAATGAGGCGCATCAACCGCGCGCGATCGCGCACATCGGCGATGCGGCCGATAATCGTCGTTCGCATTTTTTTGGTGGCGAGCGTTTCCATGACGGCGTGCAGCGCCGGTTCGGAGTTCTCGATGATCAGCAGCCGCTCCGCGCCGAAGGTGGCGACGCGATCGCAAATCTCCGCACCAATCGAGCCGCCGCCGCCGGTCACCACGATTGCGCGGCCTTTGAGAAACGTTTCCAGCCTCGCGTAATCGATCTTGACGGTCGGCCGCAGCAGCAGGTCCTCGACATTGACCGGCGCGAGCCTTGGCATCTCGCCGGTGTCGCCGAGTGAAGGCAGCCGGCTTACCGTCAGACCCAGTCGCCGTGCTTGCATCAATGCGGCTTCCGGCTTGGCATCCGGATCGAACGCCGACGGCGTAAAGATCAGCCTGGCTATCTTGGTGCCGCGCTGGTGCAGATCATTGATCACCGCATCGAGCGCGTCGAAGCCGCCGAGAACGGGAATGCCGCGAATGCTTTGTCCTTGATCGGCGGCGGACGGCGACAGGATGCCGGCCGGCCAAGTTTTCGTAACAGCTCCACTCTCAATCGCACGCAACAGCACTTCGGCATCTGCTGCACGACCAAACACGAGCGCTGGATTGGAATCCGGCGAGCGCGCGTGGTGTCGGGTGCGCGTATAGCGGAAATAGCGATACGCCATCCGCGCCGCGCTCAAGAATACGATCTGCAAAATCCAGTAGAGGACAATCGTAATCTTGCCGAAGAAGAATTCACCAAGCACGTTTGGCGCGACCAAAACGTAATCGAGCGCCAGCAGCGATACGGCGAGCACCGATGAAGCCCGCACGATATTCATCAAGTCGGGCAGTGAAGCAAATCGCCACTTCGATTCGTAAAGGCGAAACAACGAATAAACGGCGCCGGCGTAGATAACGAAGCCCGGGAGGAACAGCACCAGCGTGTGCCAGCGCGCCGCCAAGCCAGCGGCTTCGAACCGAATGTAAAAGCTCGCAATGACCGCGGCCGCCGTCACAATAAGATCGTGCGCTAAAACGAGCGCTATGCGCGGGCTAAGTCTCGTTCCGAACATTGGTGTCGTGGCGGTGGGATTTCCCAACCTTCCCATACCGAGCTTTTCGCCGTGGCGCTACCCCGACCGCGTGGCCAAATCTCCGCGCGCCAGCAGCAACGAAACTGCATCGCTGAGCGAATCCGCGCTTTCGACCAGAAATTCCTCGGGCCGGCCCCGCGCCGCCGCTTCATGTCGCGGAGCTGCTGCTCGTGACAAGAGAATCCCGCCGCACAACCGCGCGGCGCGGCCGGCGGCGACATCTGAATCGCGGTCGCCGACGATCCACGAACGCGCGAGGTCGAGCTTCATGTGATCGACCGCGGCCAGGATCATTCCCGGATTTGGTTTGCGCCAGGGGTGATCGCCGACATTCAATGGTACGCGGCCATCGGCATGGTAAGCACAGGCAAAAATCGCATCGAGCCGCGCTCCAGCCTTCTGCAACGCGCCCGCGACCGCCATTTGCACGGCGTGAAAGCCATCCCAGTCGTAATAGCGCCGAGCAATGCCGGACTGATTGCTCACCACCACGACCGGTATCCCCAGCGCGTTGCATCGCGCAATTGCATCCGCCGCACCGGGCAGCATCCGCAGATTCTCGGGCCTGCCCAGGTAGCGCGTGTCCTCGACGATCACGCCGTCGCGGTCGAGAAACAGCGCGGCGCGGTTTGCAAAATCGCCGGGTGCGATCTGGTACCAGACGCCGCGGTCGGCATCGTAACCGCCCGACGACTGCGGCGCGCGGTCGGTCACTTTGCCAGCGCGCTTTCGACCAGCGCGCAAATAGCGTGCCCCGCGATCATGTGAATCTGCTGAATGACCGCGGTTTCATCCGATGGTGCGGCGAGGAAATGCCGGCACAGATCGGCCATCTCGGTTTTGTTGGCGCCGGAGAAGCCAATCGTCACCAGACCGATTTCGCCCGCCGCCTTAAGCGCG
>JASHSY010000195.1 GCA_030040825.1 Xanthobacteraceae bacterium | reverse complement strand
GCCGGCACGAATTCGTCGGCGACCGTGCAGCACAGGCAGCCATTCGCCAGCTCGACGACATTGTCTTCCGGGCAGGCCTCGTTGCCGCAGCCTTTGAGGATTTCGCCATCGATGCCGACATCGCCGAACTCGTTGACGATCACCGCAAGCCGGCGGCCTTGCGCATTGGCAATCACGTGACGGATCAGCGTCGTTTTGCCGGCGCCGAGGAATCCAGTGACGATGGTGCAGGGGACGCGCGCAAGCGGTGCGGTCATTCATCAACCTCTTCAAATCCGATGGGTGGAACGCGCGCGATGAGGCCGCGCTTGAGCGGCGTCGGCCGCCCGCGCCACGGCAGAATACCGTCGGCAGCGCGCGCCAGCATGCGCGCGCCTTCGATCAGGGCATCCGCGCTGCTGGCGTCGAGCCCGCCGAACACATAGGTCCACGAGCCGTTGGCGCGCATCGCGGCACTGGCGCCGCGCGTGCAATTGCCGAGGCAGCGCATCCGGCGCACCTGAACTTCGGTGCCGGCTGCGGCCCGCGATGTGGCGGCGGCAAGGATTTCGCCCGGCCGCACCGGACTGTCGGGTTCGCCTGGCGGCCGGCAGGTGACGCAGACATATATGGTCGGGGCGTCAGCCGCCGCCGCGTGTTGGTTCGCGCTTGTTGAATTGACGTAAGTCACCCGTGCTGCTCCGCGGGCATGACGACGGGTGCGATGCCGACCGATCTTCGCCGAGGCACCCCGCCCGGCTGCGACCGCATCGACGGCAGGTCTCCTGGCTTGCGGCTCGCCGCCCGTCACCGCCTTCCCGGACATGTGTCCAGTGGCTCAGTGGTTCGGGCTTGCCGCTTACAGTTGCGGGGGCAGCTGCGGATTAGGGACGTTGATCCCGCACCGCATTCCCTGTTCGCTCTCGATCGAGAGACCGTCGATGCAGATAGTTAGCGGTCGGCGGCGAGCCTTTGTCAATGGCGGCTTCGCCTCGCTATAGTCAGCCGCATTGTCGTCCGCGCACAACAGTAAAAGGCGTCCGTGGGCAATCGGTTGACCCTCGTGCTCGGCGGTGCGCGCTCAGGCAAGAGCCGCTACGCCGAAAGCTTGTTCTCCGCCTGGCTGCCGCCCTGGAGCTATTTGGCGACGGCGGAAGCGGGCGATGACGAAATGACGGTGCGGATCGAAGCCCATCGCTCACGCCGCGGCAAAGAATGGCAAACCATCGAGTCGCCGCGCGATCTCGCCGCTGCGCTTGCGAGCTGCAACGGAACGCCGGCGCTGATCGATTGCCTCACCTTGTGGCTCTCCAATCTGCTGCTCGCGGATGCCGACGTCGAACGGGAAATCGGGCGGCTGGAAACTACGCTTGCGGCGGCCGCGGGGCCGATCGTGCTGGTCGCGAACGAAGTCGGCTCGGGGATCGTGCCGGAGTATCCCTTGGGCCGGCGGTTCCGAGATTTGCAAGGCATGGCGAACCAGCGCATGGCTGCGCTTGCGGATTGCGTCGTGCTGATGGTCGCCGGCCTACCACTCGCGGTCAAAGGAACACTGGAGCCGACATCGTGACACAACCAACCGATCAAGCCGAAGCCGAACGTCATCGCGCCAAAATGGCCAAGCGCAAGGCGGTGCAGGACGCCGAGGTCGCCGGCAAAAATATCGAAAAGGGACTGCTGATCGTTCACACCGGCGCCGGCAAGGGAAAATCCACCGCGGCGTTCGGTCTTGCCTTGCGCATGCTCGGACGTGGCCATCGCGTCGGCGTGGTGCAATTCATCAAAGGCGCGTGGCACACGGCCGAACGGGACGCACTGGCCAAATTCGGCGTGCAGGTTTCCTGGCACACCATGGGTGAAGGCTTCACCTGGGAAACCCAGGACCGCGCCCGCGACGTCGCTGCCGCCGAGCAGGCCTGGTCAAAGGCACGCGAGCTGATAGCCGATCCGAGCTTTGCGCTGGTGATTCTCGACGAACTCAACATCGCGCTCCGCTACGATTACCTCGATCTTGCCGCCGTCGTCGCCGCGTTGACCGCGCGGCGGCCGGGGTTGCATGTCGTTGTGACCGGCCGCAACGCCAAGCCCGAACTCATCGCCGCCGCCGATCTCGTCACCGAGATGACGTTGGTCAAGCATCACTTTGCCGCCGGAGTGAAGGCGCAGCCGGGCATCGAGTACTAACCAAATGCCTCCACGCGCGCTGATGTTTCAGGGCACGGGCTCGGACGTCGGCAAGTCGCTGATCGTTGCCGGGCTTTCACGCGCGTTCGCGTCCCGCGGTCTCGCGGTTCGACCGTTCAAACCGCAGAACATGTCGAACAATGCGGCGGTTACCGCCGATGGCGGCGAAATCGGCCGCGCCCAGGCGCTTCAGGCGCGCGCCGCCAGAACGCCGCCGACCGTGCACATGAACCCGGTCCTGTTGAAGCCGCAAAGCGAAATCGGCGCGCAGATCGTGGTGCAGGGCCGGGTATTCGGCAGCGCCAAGGCCGCCGCCTATCAGCACATGAAGCGCGACCTGCTGCCATATGTGATCGAGAGCTACGAAAAATTGCGGGCCGAGGCCGACCTGATTTTGGTCGAGGGTGCCGGCAGCGCCGCCGAAGTCAATCTGCGCGAAAACGATATCGCCAATATGGGCTTTGCGCGAGCCGCCGACGTTCCTGTCGCGCTGATCGGCGATATCGATCGTGGCGGCGTCATCGCGAGTCTCGTCGGCACCAAAGCCGTGCTGGCGGCGGAGGATGCCGCGCTCGTCGTTGGCTTCATCGTCAACAAGTTTCGCGGCGATGCGGCGCTGTTTGCGGCGGGAATGGAGCGCATTGCGCAAGCGACCGGCTGGCCGGCGCTCGGTTTGGTTCCGTATTTTGCCGATGCGCGCTTGCTGCCGGCGGAAGACGCGCTCGCGCTCGAACAAGGCCGGCCGGCGAAAACCGGCAAACGCATGCGCGTTGCCGTGCCGATCCTGCCGCATATCGCCAATTTCGACGACCTCGATCCGCTCGATGCCGAACCCGGCGTCGAGGTCGTTCGCATACGGCCGGGGACGGCGCTGCCGGGCGACGCCGATCTCATTGTGCTGCCCGGCTCGAAAGCGACCATTGCCGACCTGGCGGCGCTGCGTTCCGCCGGCTTCGATATCGACCTTGCCGCGCATCACCGCCGCGGCGGCTTTATTCTTGGCCTATGCGGCGGCTTTCAAATGCTCGGGCGCAGCATTGCGGATCCCGAGGGCATCGAAGGCTTGCCCAGCACTGTCGACGGCCTGGGCTTGATCGATGTGGTGACGACGCTGACCGCCGAAAAGCGGCTCGAACCCATACGTGGCACGAGCAACGATGGCGCGCCATTCTCCGGCTACGAGATGCATATGGGGATTACCGCCGGGCCGGATTGCGCGCGGCCGTTCGCGCAGCTTGCCGATGGCTCGCCAGAGGGCGCGGTGTCCGCCGACGGCCGGGTGATCGGAACGTATGT
>JASHSY010000194.1 GCA_030040825.1 Xanthobacteraceae bacterium | reverse complement strand
CGGCGTGCGGTCAGCCGGGCACGGACGACGAGATCGGCGGGTACGATCGCGTCGCTGGTCAGGTCCCCGGCACGGCCGAAATCTTCGAGCAGCGCCGCCCGCACGAGCGGCTCGATCATGACGGTGGGCAGGCGATCAAGGGACATGGCTTTACGCGCTCCGAGCGATCGGGGCGCGGCCCGCATCAGGCATGCGGGCGGTGGCCAAGGCGTCGGCAGCCTGCAAAGTCGATCGTCGCGCCATCCCGCGCGACGGAAAGTCGGTTCGCCAATGGGCTCCGCGGCTCTCCCGGCGCTGCCACGCCGCGACAGCGATGGTCAGGCCAATGAGCGCCGGATCGGCGGCCGGGCCGCCACCGCAGGCGAGCGGCAGCAGAGCCTGGATCGTCGAACGCAAGCTCGGCTCATCGCGCAGCACACCCACGCCGCGAGAGAGGATGTTGCCGACGGCCGCCGGATCGGGAGCGGGCGGCAGGCTCACTTCCGGCGTGTGTTTGCGTTGCTCTGTGCAGGGAGCGGCACCGGCCACGCTTTCGGCGACCCAGCCTGCGCAGACCACTGCTTCGATCAGCGAATTGCTGGCGAGTCGATTGGCGCCGTGCAGCCCGGTGCAGGCGGTTTCGCCGCACGCCCAAAGACCCGGCACTGAGCTTCGCCCGGCCAAATCCACGGCGATGCCGCCCATATGATAATGAACCGCGGGCCGGATGGGGATGAGTTGCGTCGCGGGATCGAGTCCAGCGGTTCGGCAGGCGGCGGCGATGGCGGGAAAGCGCTCGGCGAACCGCGCGCCAGGCTTCCGCCGCGCATCGAGAAACACCTGATGACCCGCGGCCAGACGCCGCCAGACGGCGCGCGCCACGGCATCGCGCGGCGCAAGTTCGGCGCCCGGCTCGTCGGCGAGGAAACGCCGCCCGGTATCGTCGACCAACACGGCTCCTTCGCCGCGCACCGCCTCGCTGATCAGCGGCGCGGGGCGAAGGTGTCCGGCAAGCGCGGTGGGGTGGAACTGAATGAATTCGAGATCGGCAAGCGCGGCGCCGGCGTGCGCTGCAAGCGCCAAGCCTTGGCCAAAGCACCCATCCGGGTTGGTCGACTGTGCAAACAACCCGCCGATCCCGCCGGTCGCTATCACGACACGCGTCGTGAGCAAGGTCGCGGCGCCGACCGGGCAGGCCGCAAGCACGCCAACCACAGCGCCGTCTTCGAGCAATAGCCTGCGCGCGTCGAACCCTTCAAGGACGGCGATCGAGGGCGACCGGCGAACCGCTTCGACCAGCGCGCGCACAAGTTCGCGCCCGGTGCCATCGCCGGCGGCGTGAACGATGCGCCGGCGGCTATGAGCCGCCTCAAGTCCGAGCGACAAGGCGCCATCCGCTCGCCGATCGAAGCGCACGCCCAAGGACGAAAGATCGTGGATCCCGGCAGGGGCTGCGTGCGTGATGCGTTTCGCTATTACCTGATCGCAGAGACCGTCGCCCGCCGCCAGCGTGTCGGCCAAATGCAGAGCGGGATCGTCATCGTCGCCGAGACTCGCCGCAAGACCTCCTTGCGCCCAGACGCTCGACGAGTCGGTTCCGAGCGGCCCCTTGGAAAGAAGGACCACCGGCTCCGGCGCTAAACGGAGCGCGACCATCAAGCCGGCGACGCCCGCTCCGATAATGACCGGCCGGCCCGCAAAGGCGTGAAGGTCAGGCCTCATAGCGCCAGCATCCGCTCGACGGCGCGGCGCGCTTTGACCGCGACCGCAGGATCGACGGTGACGACATGCTGGTTTGTCTCCAGCGCGCGCCGGATGTTGGTGAGCGTGATCCGTTTCATATGCGGGCAGAGATTGCACGGACGAACAAACTCGATGTCTGTTAGTTGCGCAGCGATATTGTCGCTCATTGAGCATTCCGTGAGCAGCACGACGCGTGCTGGCCGGCGCGATTCCACATAATCCGACATCGCCGCCGTCGAACCGGAATAATCCGCCGCGGCGACGACCTCGGGCGGGCATTCGGGATGAGCGAGCACGACGATGCCCGGATAGGATTCACGCAGCTCGGCGATTTCGGCAGGCGTGAAGCGCTCATGCACTTCGCAGTGACCCTTCCAGGCAATAATCTTCACGCTGGTTTGCGACGCGACATTGTTGGCCAGGTATTCATCGGGCAGCATGATCACGCGATCGGTGCCGAGGGATTCGACCACGGCGCGCGCATTGCCGGAGGTGCAGCAAATGTCCGCTTGCGCCTTCACGGCTGCCGATGTGTTGACATAGGCGACGATGGGGACGCCGGGATAGCGCTCGCGCAACAAGCCCACGTCCGCCGGCGTGATCGAATCCGCCAGCGAGCAGCCGGCCTCGAGATCGGGAATCAGGACCGTCTTTTTTGGATTCAATAGTTTGGCGGTCTCCGCCATGAACGTCACGCCGGCGAGAACGATGATCTCCGCCTCGACTTTTGCCGCTTCGCGCGCAAGCGCCAGGCTGTCGCCGACGATGTCGGCGACGCAGTGGAAGATTTCGGGGGTCTGATAATTGTGCGCGAGAATGATGGCGTTGCGCCGGCGCTTGAGATCGAGAATGGCGTCGATGTCATCGATGAATGCCGGCCATTCGACCGGTGGGATGACGTGACGAACGCGATCGTAGAGCGATGTGGCGCGCGCAGCTGCGCCAAAAGAGGGTGACATAATTATACTCTCTATGAGTATATGCCATATACTTATACTGAGTATTAGGTCTGTCAAGACCGCGTCAGCGGCAATTTCGTTCCCGCGACGGCGCGCTCGGCGAGAACCGCGCGGCGGAAACGATAAAGCTTGGCAGGACGACCGGGCGTGTCGGAGGCTGTCGTTCCGGTGTCCTCGACCAGGTCGTGCTGCTCAATGAGCCGGCGAAAATTGGGCTTATGCACCAGCAGGCCGGCGAGCGCCTCGACCGCGCGCTGCAATTGAAGGAGGGTGAATGTCGGCGGCATCAGCTCAAAAACTACCGGCCGATATTTGATCTTCGCGCGGAGTCTGGCGATACCGGTGGCCAGGATACGGCGGTGATCCGCGAGCATTGGCCGCCCCGGAATGGCCGCCGGCGTGTCGCGATCGCCGTTCCTGACCGCCTCTTCGACGAGGCCGGCTTCATAGATCAGCTCGTAGCGCTGCAGGATCAATTCCTCATTCCATGGCGAGTCATCGAGGCCGAACGAGATCGCCAAACGTTCGGCGCGCTCACGCCGTTTCGCCGCATCGTCCGCAGCTTTCGCCCAGCCGCGCAATCGGGAGACGATCGCCTTTTCAAGGAATGCCGGCGGACCTGAGCGGCGATCTTCCCACGGAAAATAGTCGTACCAGTTGCGCCACCCCGCGTTGCCGGCACCTTTCGCCGATTCTTCGCGGGTTAGGCCGAGATAGCTGATGGAAATGACGCGCCTCGCCGACCCCTCCGCGGCGCGATCGCGATCGGCAAAGGTGTACAATTGTTCGACGTAACCGAGCGGATGACCGGTCTGCCGCTCGACCCAGGCCCGCAGCCCGGATTGCAAAGATCGGTCGTCGAGTTCGAAAGGGCCGGATGGTAGCGCGGCGCCGTCGCGGATGGTCATAACCCTCGGCTGGCCGCCGGTAACGGCCGCCAGCACCGCCACGAGGTCGACGGCCGAGCAGACTGCGATCGGCTTCGACGCAGCTTCGTTCAAGGCCACCGACCTCTCTCCTCCGCAAATTTTATCCTGACGGTGCGCACTCGTTGCTCATTTCACCAATCGCGCAGTTTTCATCGGCGACACTCTTTTTACCGCAATTAGTCCCAGCGGAGGCAAAGACCATCGGCTACTTTGGCGGTGCGAAATACGGCATCACCGAAGATCTGGACGCGATCGGCGGCCACTGTCACTACATCCAGAACCAGTATGTAAACGGACCCTTCACGGCAGCGCAAATTGCGACGACCTCGACCTGTGCCAACCCAGCCGGCTTGTCGCAATGCGCCGGCTTTTATGACGCGGTTGGATTTGTTCTCGACCGGCGGTTTCTGCCGAAATGGAACTGGTACCTCGGCACCATGTATTCGGCGGCGTTCGGCGGCCTCGCCAACGGCGATATTGCCCGTACCAACGTCGCCACCACCACTGGCGTTCGCTTCCGGTTCTAACCGAACCGCAGGCCCGGCAAGCGGCGGCATGCCTTAGTTCACGGCGCGATCCGGGCTAGGATGTGCCGGGCATAAAGCCCAAGAGATTGGCGATGCCCACGCTGACGTCCGGCTCGCGGCAAATAAGCTATGTGCTTGACGGTCCATCCGACGGACCGGCTTTTGTGCTGGTCAACGGGCTGACCCAATACATCAAGATTTGGGAACCGTTTCGCGAGGCATTGGCGGGTAGGGGGTTCCGTGTGGCCACCTTCGACCTGCTCGGGCAAGGCAACTCCGATAAGCCGAGCCTGTTCATCGGCCAGGACGACCAGGTGGCGGTATTGCGCGATCTGGTTGACGAACTCGGAGACCAGCCGGTTTTTCTCGCCGGCATCAGCTTTGGCGCCGTAATCGCGTTGCGCTATGCCATTGCCCATTCCGACCGCATATCGGGTCTCGTGCCGATGAGCGCATTTGCGGAGCTGACGCCGCAACTTTCGTTGCTCGGCAATGCGCTCCGCACCGGGTTGGTCCTCGGCGGTACAACCTATCTTCAGGACTTGCTGTTCCCGATGAACCTCTCGGACGACTACATCACCGAGCGGCTTGACAGACTGGAGGATGCCAAACGTAAGGCTTGGCTGATCAACGACCTCTATGCGCTGCAAAACCTGATGGAGTCGTTTATCGATTTTCAGCCGCTGACGCCGCAACTGTCATCGATCGGGGTGCCGACCATGATCATGAATGGTGAGTTCGATTTTTTCACGCCACGCAAATTGCATGAATCGCTGCGCACGCATATCCCGGACAGTGCGCTGGTAATCGTCCAGCGGGCCTATCACGCCTTCACATTGGAGAAGCCTGCGCTATCCGCCGCGCTCTTAGCGCAGTTCGCCGATGACGTGCTGGCCGGCCGCTGGCATGGCGGTAAAAAGGTATGGATTGCGCCTGAGGAGCCCGGCGGCGCCCTCATTCCATTTCCCGCCAACTACGATCATTTGCGCGCGCTGCCGTTGCAACTATAGGCTTAATGTGGCTCGATTGACGCGTTCGCCTGCCCCCTATAGCCAGTGCGACAATCAGGCTAATCTCCGCAGGGAAGCCCAGGGAGAACGCGGCGAATGCCTTGGCTGGACTGCAATTCTCGACGGATCCATTACGAGCTAGCGGGTCCGCCGACCGGCCCTGCTTACGTTCTCGTCAATGGCCTGACGCAATATGTGCGGCTTTGGCAGCCCTTTCGCGACGCCCTGGTGGCGAAGGGCTTTCAGGTCGTCAGCTTTGATATGCTCGGCCAAGGCCAGTCCGACAAGCCGTCGCTGTTCATTCATCAGGATGACCAAGTGGAGGTGCTCTGCCGCTTGATCGAAAAACTGGGCGACCGGCCGATCTTTGTCGCCGGTATCAGCTTCGGCGGCGTGGTTGCGCTTCGTTACGCCATCGATCATAGCGACAAAATCGCCGGCTTGGTGCCGATGAGCAGCTTCGCCGAGATTCCGGCGCAGTTGTTCATGCTCGGTAGCGCGCTGCGCACCGGGCTGATCCTCGGTGGGACGTCGTTCCTGCAGGATCTGCTGTTTCCGATGAATTTTTCGAGCGAATGGCTCGATTCGATGCGGCATCTCATCGATCTCGCCCGCCATCGCGGCTGGCTGGCCAACGACGTCTATGCGCTGCAAAACCTCATGGAATCGTTTCTGGAGTTTGAGCCGCTGACAGATCAACTATCGGCGATCCGTACGCCAACCATGATCCTGACCGGCGAGTACGATTTCCTGACGCCCCGGCCGCTCCAGGAATCGTTACGTGCGCACATTCCCGACAGCGCGCTGGTCATTATTCCGCGCGCGTATCATGCGTTTACGCTGGAGAAGCCGGGACTGACGGCCTACCTGGCGACGCGCTTTGCCGAACAGGTGATGACGGGCCGTTGGTGGGGCAAAGGATCGATCTGGGTCGGGCCGGAAAATGTCGGCGACGAACTTACGCCTTTTCCCGAAGGTTTTGACCATATGCGTGCGATCCCGGTGCCGATGCCGAAACCCGAACTGGCGCCGCAGCAGAAAAAGGCGACAGCGTCATGAAGCCGTTTCTCGGACCGCTCGAACACGGCCGCATACCGGCGTTGCAGCAGACCCGGGTATCGGCGTTTCTTATCTCAGCGCATGGAGCTTTGACGCGGCAGCTCGGCGTGGCGATACCGGCGAGCCTGCACCACGGCTGGCAGGTGGAATTGCATTCCCAGTATTGCCGCGAAATGGAAATCCTGTCGCTGCTGGGACGTGCGACGTCGTGGGTTCCCGATCCGGCACTCGTTTTTCAGATGTGGCAGTGGGAAATGGCGTGGCTTCCCCGCCCGGTCGCCGGCGTCGAGGATCGAACCCAAGGCGCCTTGATCGATCTCGCGGCCTTCGGCCACGCCTTGCATACGGTAATCCGTCCGGCGGCGTTGTTGCCCGAAGGCTTTCCGGATGAAGACCCGTTTGCGCTGGCGATGCGGCGCATCGAGTTCGAAAGCGGCCGCTTGATGCAAGCGCAGATTCTATTTCTCAAGGGTCCGCAGCTCGCTCCGGTTCGCAACGTGGTGGCTTCCGCGGTCGAGGCACGCCATGCGCAGGTTCGCGAACTGTGGCAAAATCTCCTGCACTCGATGGAAATCGACACCAGCGGCCGACATACTCTCACGCCTGCATACCAAGCGCGCGTGCAGCCGGTTCCCGCAGCGGCGGCGCAGCCGAGCGTAGCGATCAGAGAGCCATGAACGTCAATCCTGAAGTTCAATCGCTTGCGGCCGAGTCGCCGTTCAATTCCAACTCGCCATACTTTTCCGAAGAACATGAGCTGTTGCGCACACAGGTGCGCCGCTTCGTCGAAACCGAAATCAAGCCGCGCGCGCTGGAATGGGAAAACCAGGGGTTCGTTCCGCGCGATGTACTGCGGCACATGGGAAGTTTGGGGTTTTTCGGCATCCGTTATCCGACGCGCTACGGCGGATCGGAGATGGATACCCTGGCGACCGCTCTGTTCGCCGAGGAGCTCGGCCGCTCCACCTTCGGCGGCGTTGCAATCACCGCGCTCGTCCATACCGACATGGCGTCGGTTCACGTCTTCAACGCCGGCAGCGAGGCGCAGAAAGACAAGTGGATGCCGCGCATCATCTCCGGCGAGACGATTACCGCGGTTGCGGTGACCGAGCCGGATGCCGGCTCGGACGTCAAGAGCATCCGCACGGTGGCGCGCTGGGAAGGCGATTCCTACGTCCTCGATGGCGCCAAGATGTTCATCACCAACGGCGTGCACGCGGACCTTTATTGTGTGGCGGCGAAGACCGACCGCGGCGGCCAGCCCAGCCGCTCGATCACGATGTTTTTGGTCGAGAAGGGCACGCCCGGGTTCACCGTCAGCCGCGCGCTCGATAAGCACGGCTGGCGTTCTTCCGACACCGCCGAGCTGCGTTTCGAAAACTGCCGCATTCCGGCCGAGAACCGGCTCGGCGACGAAGGCCGCGGCTTTTATGCCATCATGAAGAATTTCCAGAACGAGCGGACGGTGATCGGCGCAATGGCGATGGGTGAATCGCAGGCCGCGATCGAGCTGACGCTCGAATATCTGCGCACCCGCAAGGCATTCGGCGCGCCGCTCTGGCAAAAGCAGGCGATCCGCCAGCGGCTCGCCATGCTGGCTGCCAAGGTTCAGGCAGGCCGTCAGCTCGTCTACCAGGCGGCCTGGCTCGACAGTCAGGGCATCGACGCTACCCGCGAAGTGTCGATGGTCAAGGCGTATTGCGGCGAGCTCGTCAACCAAGTGATGTATGACTGCCTGCAATTTCACGGCGGCATGGGCTACATGCGCGAGAGCACGATCGAGCGTATGGCGTGCGATGCGCGCGTGCAGTCGATCGGCGGCGGCGCCACCGAAGTGATGCTCGAAGAGGTGGCGAAGCGGATGTAGCGCGCCGCCCGTATGGAGCCTTGCGCAGCCCGCATGGGGTGAAGCACGATGCGGGATTCTTGCCGCACGGCTGGCCCCGGATTTCGCTGCGCTCATCCGGGCTACAATCCTCCTTGTCTTGCCCGCGGTTCGCCCGGCCGATAGCCTTGAATTGTGCGCAATGGGGCAGGGACGCCAGGGACGCCATGACATTCAAAACGCTGGTCTACAAAACCGATGGTGCGATCGCCACCATCACCCTCAATCGTCCGCAAGAGCTCAACACCATCGTCCCGCCCATGCCGGACGAATTCGAGGCGGCGATCGAGCTCGCCATCCGCGATCCATCGGTCAAAGTGGTGATCCTGCGCGGCGCCGGACGTTCGTTCTGCGCCGGTTACGATTTCGGCGAAGGTTTTCATCTCTGGGACGACGCCATCACCACCAACGGGGCGTGGGATTCCGGGAAGGATTTCGCCTGGGCGACCTCGCAGGCGCTGGCGCCGACGCAGAAATTCATGAGCATGTGGCGCGCGCCGAAGCCGGTGATCGCCCAGGTGCACGGCTGGTGCGTCGGCGGCGGCAGCGACACCGCGCTGTGCGCCGATATCGTCATTGCCAGCGAAGACGCGCGGATCGGCACGCCGTATGCACGGATGTGGGGCTGCTATCTGAGCGGCATGTGGATTTATCGCCTCGGCCTGACCAAGGCGAAGGAATATGCGCTGACCGGAAAGCCGTTGTCCGGCCGGCAAGCCGCCGATGTCGGCTTGATCAATCGCGCCGTGCCGTTCGCCCAGCTCGAAGCGACCGTGCGCGAGACGGCGCTTGCGCTCGCCTCGATCCCGCTGTCGCAGCTTTCGGCGATGAAGCTTGTGGTCAATCAGGTCTACGAAAATATGGGCTTGAGCAGCACGCAGATGCTCGGGACGATCCTGGACGGGCTGATGCGCAATACACCCGACGCGATCGATTTTATTCGCTTGGCGGAAAAGGGCGGCGTGCGGGCGGCGATCGAGGCGCGCGACGGCCCGTTCGGCGATTACAGCCAGGCGCCCGAGAGCGAGCGGCCCAATCCTGCCAACATCATAAACCTTTGAGGCGGTGGCTCCGGTTGCCGGCCGGCCGGTTTTGGAAGAAGCTTGAGCAATAACAGCCAGGGAGGCCCGCCGATGGATATTCTCCCGCTGGGTCCGGGTTTTGCCGCCGAATTGCGCGGCGTCACGCTTGCCGATGTTGCCGGTGATGCGGCCGTCTACGCTGCCGTGCGCGCGGCGTTCGAGCAGCACTCGGTCATTGTCTTGCGCGATCAGGTGGTGACCGACGAGGCGCAGATCGCGTTTTCGCGCCGGTTCGGGCCGCTCGAAGTGACGCCGGCGGCGACGCAAGGGGCGGGCACCAACCTCGTGATCCTCACCACCATCGGCAAGGACGGTAACGTCGTGCCGGCCGACGATCGTCTGGCGCTGCGCAACAGGGCCAATCAGCTCTGGCATGCCGACTCGACCTTCAAGGCAACGCCGGCGCTCGCCTCGGTGCTGTCGGGCCGGGTGATGCCGGCGCAAGGCGGCGAAACCGAATATGTCTCCACGCGCCTCGCCTGGGAGCGGCTTCGTCCGGCGAGGCAAAAGCAAATCGAAAATTTATTCGCTTGGCACGATTATGCGCACTCGCGCGGCAAGATCGCTGCCAACATTGTCGGCGCTTCCGAGCGTGCGGCGTTGCCGCCGCAATGCTGGCGGATGATGTGGAAGAATCCAGTAAACGGGCGTAGCGCGCTTTACATTGCTTCGCACGCTTACGCGATCGAAGGGATGGAGCAAAGCGAAGCGCAGAAACTGATCGCCGAACTGACCGAAGCGGCAACCGCGCCGGGCTGGAGGTATCAGCACATTTGGCGCAACGGCGATGTCGTGATGTGGGATAATCGCGCCACTTTGCATCGCGGCCGGCCTTGGCCGGCACATGAGGCGCGGACTATGGTGCGCACCACCATTTCGGCGACCGATGCCGACGGTTTACAGGGTGTGCGGCCACCGGCCCGACAGGCGGCGGAATAGTATTTCTCGCAATGACGCGCTCCGCCTATTTTTCCAATCGCGCGACGATTTCAACATGCGCGGCATAACGGAACTGGTCGACTGGCGTGACCGCGTCCAGCCGATAGCCGGCCGCCGTGAGCGTGCGCATATCGCGGGCAAAGCTGCCCGGATCGCAAGAGACGGCGACGATGCACGGCACGTTACTTGCCGCCAGCGCGCGGGCCTGCTGGTCGGCGCCCTGGCGCGGCGGATCGAATACCACCGCGTCAAACTCGGCGAGTTCGGGCTCGAGCAGCGGCCGGCGGAATAGATCGCGCCGCTCGACCGTGATTGGCTTTAGCCCGGCGGTGCTTGCGGCTGCGCGCTTGAGCGCAGCGAGCGCGGCCTCATCGTCGTCAACGGCGTGGACGGTTGCACGCTCGGCCAAGCGTAACGCAAACGGACCAACGCCGCAGAACAGATCGCCAATGCGGCGCGCGCCGGCGCAAGCCTCGATCGCGAGCCGCGCCAATGTTGCTTCGCCTTGCGCGGTCGCTTGCAAGAACGCAGCAGGCGGCAGCGGCACGGTCGCTTGACCCATGCGTAGTGTCGGCAGGTTTTGCTGCGCGACCAATTCACCGTGGCGTGTCAGCCGCGCCAGACGGTGCTTTGCGGCAATGCGTGCCAGATTAGCGGTTTGTATCGGCGTCAGCGGGCCGGAACCGCGCACGTCGATGTCGAGGCCGGTGTCGGTCGCGGTGACCTGGATGTCGAGCGGCTTGCCGGCGCTCTGCAACCCTTCGGCGATCGCCCAGGTCGCCTCGATGGCGCCGCCGAGCGCCGGCGCCAGCACCGGACACCGGTCGATCGCCACGATGCGGTGGCTGCGGGCGGCGGCAAATCCGACTTCGAGCACATCGCGGCTGCCGCGCCGGGCATGCAATACGGCGCGGCGGCGCCCGTCGCCGTGTGCGTCGATGAGGTCGCCGACCGGGGCATCGAGGCCGGCCTGCCGCATTGCGTCCACGACCAGGCCGCGCTTCCACGCCCGATAATGGTTCGTGTCCCAGTGCTGTACAGCGCAGCCGCCGCACACGCCGAAGTGCGGGCAAATCGGCTCGATCCGCTCGGC
>JASHSY010000193.1 GCA_030040825.1 Xanthobacteraceae bacterium | reverse complement strand
GTCCACCCACATGCGGTCGTGGCGGAATTGGTAGACGCACTAGCTTGAGGTGCTAGCGGGGCAACCCGTGGAGGTTCGAGTCCTCTCGACCGCACCAAGTTAAAATAGGTTACTGATACAAATCGTTTTCCGTTCGTGCCCTTGCCCAGCCGCAACGCTTGCATTTAGCGTTTCACCAAGTCTGCTTAGTCCAAATGCGGACATCGGATCGAGCGCGAAGTATGTCCGCCAAATGCCAATCGCGTCGGTTTCGACCCGTAGCTGCGTAGGCTAATCAAGACAAAAGCCCTTCGCGCGTACGAAGCGACCGAAATCACCGCGTGTCGGTTCTGCATATTGCCGCGCCTTATCCTCCGACCATCCGTATAAAGGCGATGCTCCCCAACGCTCGACGTTACGTTGACGCTGATAGGGCCGCAACGCCGAACGGCGCCGATCGTAAGCATCGATTTCGACGGCGAGATCGCGCTCGCCATATGCATTTTCGATCAAGGTCGTTTGCAGCGGGAGACGCGGTGTGATCTCGCCTTCCTGCGCAGGCCATCCTACGCAAAGCCCAGCAACCGGAACGCAGCGCTTCGGCAGGCGTAACAGCTCGCTGATGACATCGGGGCGGTCGCGGATTGCGCTGATAGGACAACAGCCGAGACCGACCGCTGTCGCGGCGCACACGAAAGTCGCGAGCACGATTGCAGCGTCTACGGTAGCATTAAAGAAAGCATCGAGATGATCGTTCGGAAACGGCTTGTCGCGCAGCCCCGATACTGCCGGCAAACGCTGGCCGTTACCAACAAACACCAGAAATGCCGGGGCATCTTCAATCCAAGGCATGTCGGGTATTGTCGCGGCTATACCTTTGCGGATCGCCGAGTCATTGACGATCACGATGTCGCATTGCTGCAGATCGCTTTTCGATGGCGCAGAGAGCGCACAGGCGCACAGTAGCCGCAGCACACCGCCTTCGAGGGGGCGTGGCAAGAAGCGCCGTTGCGAACGATGGCCTGCAATTCTTTTCAGCGCATCCAAGCCCTGCAGACCGGAATCGATTTTGAATTCCTCGCCGAAGCGCTGCATCAGCGCCGCTTCGATGGAGTTCACCGTTGTATTATCTCGCATCGTGCCGCTCCGCCGGTGTCTTGAGGAGTTTGAGTGTTCTCGCGAAATTCAACAGCTAAAAATTTGTGCCCAAGCTGGTTTATACACCAGCGTTCCCGGTCGCGGCCCACGCCGCCGCGGCTGCTCCACACCTCAAAACCAGTGGGCAGCTTTTCGCCGCAGGCGTCCAAAGTCGCTTGACAGAAATTGCTGAGGACCTAGCCTCGAAGTGTCGGTTTGCCAGCCCCAAGCCGGCCAAAAAATGACCGCAAATAATCGGGATACGGACACTACTGCGAAATAACCACCCATCTTGGACGACGGCGCGGCTGAGCTGGGCGCACGGCTGTTCGCTGTTGACCGGCAAGATCATCTGAAACGAGTCATGGGAGGACGTACAATGCAGCCCTCAAACAGGTTGAAGACGAGCGTCTTGGCGATCGCTACCGCCACTGCTGCGGTTGCCGTCGCCGGTTTCCTGTTCACTTCCGGCGCCAGGACTGAGGAACTCAAGCACTACGATTCCAACAACAAGCAGTTTTGGACCCATCCGCCGGATGACTGGTTCATGGGCGACGAGACCAAGGAGCTGCATGGCACGAATTACCTCAAGACGCTCCCACCGGCGACCGGGTTCACCAAGGAAGAAATCGAGGCCAAGCTGAAGCAGATCAAGCTGCCGCCCGGCTTCAAGATCGAACTGTATGCCAGTGGCGTGACCGACGCGCGGCAGATGGCTTGGGGCGACAAAGGTACGCTGTTTGTCGGTTCGCTGTTCGGCGGCGGCGGCACCGTTCACGCGGTGGTTGACGAAGGCGGCAAGCGGGTGGTCAAGGACGCGATCAAAGGATTAAAATTCCCAAGCGGCATCGCATTCCGCAACGGCGCTCTCTACGTCGCAGACGTCAACAAGATCTACAAATACGAAAACGCCGAGGATCACATCGGCGACATGCCGGCGCCGCAAATCGTCTATGACGACATGCCGCCGTACATCCCGCATGGCTGGAAATACCTCGCCTTCGACAAGAACGGCTGGCTCTATGTTGCCTTCGGCCCGCCGTGCAACATCTGCCTGCCGCCGACTTCAACCGCGCAGGTTCGCCATATCGATCCAGAGAACGGCACGGCGGAAATCGTCGCGCTCGGCGTCCGTAACAGCGTCGGCGGCGATGTCGATCCCCGCACTGATCGATATTGGTTCACCGAGAATGCGCGCGATTGGCTGGGCGAAGATGTGCCGAGCGACAAGCTGGAATATGTTTCCCATATCGGCGTGGATTTCGGCTACCCGTACTGCCACGAAGGCGACATTCCGGATCCGAAATTCGCCATGGGGCACAAGTGCTCGGAGTTCACTCCACCCGCGTACAAGCTCGGCGCGCATATGGCACCGCTCGGGATGAAGTTCTACACCGGGAACCAATTCCCGGCGGACTACAAGAACAGCATCATCGTCGCCGAGCACGGCTCCTGGAACAGGTTGAAGTACCAGGGCGCCAGGCTGGTGCGTATCAACGTCGATCCTGACGGCAAGAACGCGAAGCAAGAAGTCTTTGCATCCGGTTGGCTCGGTCCAGATAACAAATATCTCGGCCGACCGAACGATGTTATCGTCGCGAAGGACGGATCGTTGCTGGTCGCCGACGACTACAACGGCGCGATCTACCGGATCAGCTACAGCAAGTGATTGTTATATGAGCCGCTGCGGGTCCAGCCTGGGTAATCCAGTCTGGACCCATTCTTGTTGGGAACAAGCCAGACTCATGAAGGTTGGCCCTTGATGAAGGCGACGATACTACCTGCGCTTTGCCTTTGTCTGCTGGCGTTTCTCGACGGTTCGTGCGCGGCATCGGCTGCGGACATGGCGGCTGGCAAAGAGTTGGCGACAGGTTGCGCCGGCTGCCACGGCGCCAACGGCGTTTCGCAAACACCGCTGACGCCGTCGCTCGCCGGCGAGCCCGACGACTACATCCAGTGGCAATTGGTTTATTTTCGCAACAGCGCCCGCAAAAGCGACGTGATGGGGCCGATCGCCAAGTCGTTAGACAATCCGGCGATCCGCAATCTCGGCGCCTATTATGCCTCGCTTCCGCCAGCCAAACCGCCGCCGGCGCCGCCGTCTGACGAGCTGGCGCAAGTGGGCGGTAAGCTCGCCGTGCAGCACCGCTGCAAGTCGTGTCACGGCGACAACTACGAAGGAGTCGGCCCGGCAGCGCGCCTTGCCGGCCAGCGCGAGGACGTTTTGCTCAAGGCGTTGCGCGATTTCAAATCCGGCACCCGCGTCGGTTCCGGCGTCGCCTCGATGGCCGACGTTACCTTCGGACTCAACGATAACGATATGCAGGCTTTAGCCCGCTACATGGCGACGACGCAGTCCTGAAGTCTCGCTAGGGACCGACTGGTGCGGCCGCTTGAGGTCCAGCGATCTCGATACGTTTCGGCTCCGCCGGCACAACGTGCACGACGTGGAAGCCCGCTTCCTTCAATCGCTTCAAAAGTTCCGGCAAAGCAGCGACCGTCGCCGGATGGATGTCGTGTAGCAGCAAAATGCCCTTGCCGCGCGCCTGCAGGCGCGTCATGGCAAGGCGAATGATGTCCTTCGGTCTGATCCGGCGGTGCCAATCGTCGGCAACCGTGTCCGAGCTGAAAACGACCAGCGACCGTGCGGCAAGCTCGTCGTCGATGGCGTCGGTGCGAGCGAGGCCGGGAATACGGAAAAACGGTGCCAGCTCCTGCGGATCGCCGAGCGCGGCACCGACATCGGCAATCCCTTCGTCGATCTCCTGCCGGACTTTTTCGATCGGCAGTTTCTGGAAGTGCGGCGGATGGTCCTCGCTGTGCGTGCCGATGCTGTGACCCGAGGCGTAGATCCGCCGCACCACGGCAGGATAGGCCCGCGCCATTTCGCCGACCAGAAAGTACGTGGCCTTCACGCATTGCGCCGCAAGAATGTCGAGGATCGGGTTGGAATAGCGCGGCAGCGGCCCGTCGTCGAAAGTCAAAACCACTTCTTTATCGGCAAGCGGCAGCGTCTGCGGATATTGCATCAGGCCGACGTGTTTCAGTTCGCCGGGTTCGAGCGTCAGCACCCGGCTCGTGCCCAGCGCATCGGGATGACCGGGGCATTCCTGTGCATATGTCGGCGCGGCGACGGCAAGGCTGCCGCCGGCTGCCATACAAATGCAACAAATAGCCGCTCGCAGGCCTCGCATGCCCCTTCCATCGGCTCTCGGCTGGATTCGCCAGGAACCGCCCCTGCGGCCAACCTAATGGAAAATCGCCCTCAATGTCATGTTAACCATCCGTGCGCGGCGACGGGTCTGTTGAAAACCTCAATCGCCAAGATCGGCGCGGTTTTTACCTCGCCGTTAATCTGGGCCCCTTAAAACCTAGCTCCAGTGTTGAGTGCTTCGTGTGGGGCGTGCGTATGATGACCGCGGCGGCCCGGGACTGGTGGGCAGGGCTGCGGCGTCCGCGAGCGCCGCATGCCGGCGCCGTCGACCGCCACGTCATGGGGTCG
>JASHSY010000192.1 GCA_030040825.1 Xanthobacteraceae bacterium | reverse complement strand
GATCGGACGCGCCGTTCATCACTTTCGGGCCGTCGGTAAAGCCGGCTACCGCGTTGACGAAGCCGCCAAGCCGCACCACGCGCATGACCTTGTCGAGGTCCCCGAGCGCGGCCTTCACTTGCGCCAAGAGGTTGATCGCGCAGGCTCGCGCCGCCTTCTGGCCGTCCTCGATGGAAACGCCGCCGCCAAGCTGGCCTTTGGCGGCAAGCGCGCCGGCCTCAAGGCAAATCTGTCCCGAGACGAAAAGTAGATTGCCGGTCCGCACGAACGGCACGTAGTTGGCAACCGGCGCCGCCGGTTGCGTGAGCGTGATGCCAAGCTCGCCCAATTTCTTCTCTACCGTGCCGGCCATTACATCCTCCAATCGCGTAAAATGCGGGTTTTCTCTCCAATTTGAACCTTAGCACGCGAAAGGCCCGGCGAAAGTGATCCGATGGTTGCAGGGCCTATCCAAGGTCCCTATCTTCGCGCCATCTGGAAGACCAAAACAGCACGCGCGGTCAGATGGGGAAAATGGGGTAAGGCGGCATGCTGCAATCGGTGCAACGGAAGAAAGGTAAATATCTGTGGCTCGCGCCTTTGTAACACGCGGCGCCATCCTGGCGTGCATTTCGATTTTCGTCGCCTCCGCCGCGGCGGCACGTGCCCAAACCGTGCCCGTCGTTTTGGTGCCCCACCGCGCCGTCTATGATCTCACGCTCAGCCAGGTACGCGAGGCCGCCGCAGTCGCGGCAGTACGCGGGCGCATTGTCTATGATTTCGACGGCAATGCCTGCAACGGTTATACGCTGCAATTCCGTCAAGTATCCGAACTCGATACCGGCGAAGGCAAGAGTTCGACCAGCGATCTGCGCTCGACGACATGGGAAGGCGGTGATGCCAAGCGGTTCAATTTCACCTCGGAAAACTTCTTGAATCAGAACTTGGTGGATACCGTCGACGGTCATGCCGAGCATGGCACATCGGCGACTGCCGTCGATCTCGCGAAACCCGAGCACAAAGCGCTCGATATCGCCGCCGGCGTCGTATTTCCCACCCAGCACATGATCCGGGTGATCGAGGCGGCGCGCGCCGGCAAGACTATTCTCAGTTTTCCCGTCTACGACGGATCGGATACTGGCGACAAAGTCTACGACACGCTTACCGTAGTCGGAAAGAAGCTCATGCCCGATGAGCGCAAGCATGACGATGTTGCCGACCAGGAGCCGAAACTCGCATCGGTTCCGCGCTGGCCAGTTACTATCAGTTATTTCGAAAAAACGAAGGCGCAGGAAAGCACCGAACAGACGCCCGTCTATTCGATCGGTTTCGAACTTTACGAGAACGGCATCTCGCGCGCCTTGTCGCTCGACTACAACGATTTTGTCGTCAGCGGCAAACTGTCGTCGCTCGAAATAAAAGACGTCAAGCCCTGCCCTTAAGGCCGGGCTTTTCCGGCGGCTCGAACGCCAATCCCCTGACCAAAGCGTCGTCGCCAAAGCGGGCGCGCACGCGGTCGACGGCATGTTCAGCTTCGGCGGCGCGGTCATCGACGAAATCGGCTGGGTCGGCCTGATCGGCGGAGGTAAGCGCGCTCATGCCGACGCCAAGCAGGCGATATTTCGTTCCATCGGACTCATGCATAAGCAGAGCGCGGGCGGCGGTGAAAATCTTGCCCGCAAGCTGGGTCGGCGCGCCGAATGAATGGGCACGGGTGCGGATCTTGAAATCGGCCGTCTTTAATTTCAGCGTCACTGTCGCCCCGGCGAACGCCTTTTCCTTAAGCCGGGCCGAAACCTCTTCGGTTTGCGCCCAGAGGATGCGTTCGAGCGCCCGGAAGTCGGCGATGTCGCTGTCGAAAGTCGTTTCGGAGGATATGCTCTTGGTCTCGCGCTGGGCGCTGACCAGCCGCGCATCGACGCCGCGGGCTAGCCGGCCCAGCCGACGGCCTTCGTCGCCGTAGCGGCGCATCAGCTCGATTTCGCCCGCCTTTTGCAAGTCGGCAATCCGATGCAGGCCGTCGCGCGCCAACCGCGCCGCGCTCACCTTGCCGACACCGAAGATGAAGCTCACCGGCTTTGGCGCCAAAAACGCCGCCGCTTCGTCGCCGCCGAGCACTGCAAATCCGCGCGGCTTGTCGAGATCGGAGGCGATTTTGGCAAGGAACTTGTTGCAGGACAGTCCGATCGACACGGTGATGGCGAGTTTGGCCTCAACTTCGGCGGCAAAGCGCGCCAGCACTTTTGCCGGACTGAGGCCGTGCAATCGCGAGGTGCCGGACAAATCGAGGAAGGCCTCGTCGATCGACAGCGGCTCGACCAAAGGCGTGAGCGCGCGCATCATCTGCCGGACTTCGCGACCGACGCGCGCATATTTTTCCATATTTGGCCGGATGACGCGCGCTTGCGGGCATAGTCGCAGCGCCTCGAACATCGGCATAGCCGATCTCACCCCATAGGTGCGTGCGACGTAACAGGCGGCGGCGACAACGCCACGCTTGCCGCCGCCGACGATCACCGGCTCGGCAGCTAGTGCCGGATCGTCGCGTTTTTCGATAGTGGCGTAAAAGGCGTCGCAATCGACGTGGGCGATCGACAGCGCATCAAGCTCTTTGTGGCGCGCGAGCCGGGGCGAGCCGCAAGCGGTGCAACGAGCCGTGCTCGGCCCGGCATCGGTAAGACAATCACGGCAGAAGGCGCTCACGAATTGTCGCGCTCCCACTAGTCGCCTCAGCCGAGCGCGTTGCGGGCGTGCCGGATATCCACCGGGTCTATTCCGGCGCTGTCGGCAAACGCGATCAAGAGACTCTCATCGCCAAGCATATGTTCGAGCACGCCAGCGAGAAAGCCGGGCTCGCGCGCCGCGGTGCGAATCTGCTCGGGACCGATCCCCGTCATGTCGAGGAAACGGGCAAGCTGGTCCGGCTGCTCGGCGATGAATGCAAGGGCCTGAATTGCCAGCATTTCCGCCGTATTTCTGGTTTCACCTGCAGCCCGTTTCATGCGGTTCCATTTGCCTTTCCGTAATGAATACCGGTTAGCTTTCAGTCCATTCGCAGGCCGGGGGGCCGGTAAGGGACCTGGGGATGGCAAAAACTGTCCTAATCGTGGAGGACAACGAGCTCAATATGAAGCTCTTCCACGATCTGCTGGAAGCCCATGGCTACAACACCGTTGCGACGCGCAACGGCATTGAGGCGCTCGATCTGGCGCGCAAACATCGGCCCGATTTGATCCTGATGGATATCCAGCTTCCGGAGGTTTCCGGCCTGGAGGTAACCAAATGGCTCAAGGACGATCAGGACCTGCGCGCTATCCCGGTCGTAGCGGTGACTGCCTTTGCCATGAAGGGCGACGAAGAGCGAATCCGCGAAGGCGGCTGTGAGGCCTATCTGTCGAAGCCGATCTCAGTCGGCAAGTTCATCGAGACGATCCGTCACTTTCTCGGCAATCCGTAAAGGCTAGCGAATGAC
Source organism: Xanthobacteraceae bacterium (assembly GCA_030040825.1). GTDB lineage: Bacteria > Pseudomonadota > Alphaproteobacteria > Rhizobiales > Xanthobacteraceae > BOG-931. The sequence goes on along the minus strand of JASHSY010000192.1, from coordinate 6,707 downwards.
AGCGCGTGTTCTGGTCGTTGACGACGTCCCGGCCAATGTGAGGCTGCTCGAAGCGCGGCTGTCGGCTGAGTATTTCGACGTCGTCACGGCGATGAGCGGGCAGGAGGCGCTGACCATCTGCGAGCGCGCCGAATGCGATCTCGTCCTGCTCGACGTGATGATGCCGGACATGGACGGCTTCGAAGTATGCCGGCGGCTGAAAACCAACCCGGCGACGCATCACATTCCGGTGGTGATGGTGACGGCGCTCGACCAGGCCTCCGACAAGGTGCGCGGTCTCGAGGCTGGAGCCGACGATTTTCTGACCAAGCCGATCGCCGAACTGGCGTTGATCGCGCGGGTGCGGTCGCTGGCTCGGCTCAAGATGGTCACCGACGAGCTGCGGATGCGGGTGATGACCTCGCACGAGATTGGAATCGAATCGCCGGAGCGCGAAGCGGTTGCCGATACCGGCCGCGACGGGCGCGTATTGATTGTTGACGACCGACCCTCGTCCTATGAGCGCATTGCCTCGACGCTCGCCATCGAACAAGCGGTCGAGATCGAGGCCGATCCCAATGAGGCGTTGTTTCGGGCCGCCGAGGGTAATTACGACCTCGTCATTGTCTCGCTTGGGCTGGAAAATTTCGATGCGCTGCGGCTTTGCAGCCAGATCCGCTCGCTCGACCGCACCCGCAACGTGCCGATCCTTGCCGTCACCGAGCCCGACAACAACGCGCGCATGGTGCGCGGGTTGGAAATCGGTGTGAACGATTATCTGATGCGGCCGATCGACAAGAACGAATTGCTGGCGCGGGCGCGGAGCCAAGTGCGCAAGCGCCGTTATACCGAACGGCTGCGCGACAACGTGCAGATTTCCATCGAAATGGCGATCACCGACGCGCTGACCGGTCTGTTCAACCGCCGTTACATGGAAAATCACTTGGGCACGCTGATCGAGCAGGCCGCCGCGCGCGGCAAACCGCTTGCGGTGATGGTGCTCGACATCGACTATTTCAAATCGATCAATGACAGCTATGGCCACGATGCCGGCGACGACGTGTTGCGCGATTTTGCGCTCCGCATCAAACGCTCGATCCGCGGTATTGATCTCGCCTGCCGCGTCGGCGGGGAGGAATTTGTCATTGTGATGCCGGAAACCGATATGGCCGTCGCCGCTATGGTGGCCGAAAGGCTGCGCCGGCGCATTGCCGCCGAGCCGTTTCCAATCTGCCAGGGCAGTCAGCGCCTTCCCGTGACGCTGTCGATCGGCATCGCGGCGCTGCGCGGGCAAGACGACAATGCGGCGACGCTAATCAAACGCGCGGATCAGGCGCTCTACCGGGCCAAGCGCGATGGTCGAAACCGGGTCGTGCCGGACGCGGCATAATCGTCAAATTGCCGGCCGGAGCGCTATTTGCCAATTGATTTCGATTGCGGTTGGCATAGCATTGTCAGGTAATCTGAAAATTGCCTTCCAGCGGGCCAAACAAAAACGCTCCTGGAAGGCGCAGGCATCGGATAGCCCTACGGAGTGCTCAGGTCCGCCGCATCTCCTGGGTCCGTGGGGTTCGGCCGGCGCGGGCGCGGTGTACGAGTGGCCTCCTCACGACGTCGCTCCCGGCCGGCCACATCTGCTGGTACGGACACTAAAAAGGGCGCCCTGTGGCGCCCGTTTTGTTGCAACCGGCGCTAACCGCTTTACTTAATTTTGCCCTCGCGAAATTCGACATGCTTCTTGGCGACCGGGTCATATTTCTTCTTCACCAGCTTGTCGGTCATGGTGCGTGAGTTCTTGCGCGTCACGTAATAGAACCCAGTGTCGGCGCTGGAAACGAGCTTCACTTTGATGGTTACATTCTTGGCCATGGGCGTTTATCCGTTCGTTATTGGCCGCCAACCTAATCGGCAAGCTGGCAATGTCAAGGAAAGCCGGCAGATTTGCCGGTCACGGCGCTAAAGGGTGTCACGCACCGAGCGTTTGTGGACCACGTGATAGAACGGAACCGGCTGCTCGTGGCTCATGCCGGCGGCTATCCGGTCGCGCAGATCCTCGAGTACGATCGTGGTAATCCGCGGCATATCGAGTTTGCTCGCCTCGGTAATCGGCAGCCAGACTAGTTCGACCAGTTCGGCTTCGGGTCCGACAAAGCCCTCGAGCCGATGCGCCACGGCGGAAATATCGGCGGCGAAAAACCGGCTATCGAAGCGCCGCGGACGATTGGTCGGCGTGATCGCACGAGCGACAAAATGAATCGCACCAAGGTTAGGCAGCACACCCGCCTCGGCGAACGCCCGCCACGGCCCCGCCGGTGTTGCGACCGAACGGCTCGCACGTGTTCCCAACATCAGGCCAGTCTCTTCGTAAGTCTCACGCACGGCGGCAAGCGCGAAACCTGACGCTCTTGCTGCGCTCGGATTTCTGACCCTGCGCATCAGCCGATCGATATCGTGCGCGTGCAGCGGAGCGGCAATCGGCATTAGCCGGTCGTTGCGTTCAACCCGTCCACCGGGAAACACAAACTTGCCCGGGACAAATTTGTGCCGCGAATTGCGCCGGCCGAGCAAAACTTTCGGCACCGGTTCCGAACGGTCGATCAGGATCAGCGTCGCCGAGTCTTTCGGGCGCAGATACGGCAACTTGACGTGATCGGCAACGCCGCGATCGCCCTCGCGCGGATCGATCAACCGGCCGCCGGGCACGGCGGTTTCGTAGTCGTCATTCATGATCGTTTGCCGCGCCGGCGCCTGTGTCCGTGCCGTTCGGTACGGACGATCTTTCCCTGCTGCCGCGGCTCGTGTCCAGGGCGAGGCGTTTGACCGGCATGCGGTTGCCGGATCATGCGGAACCGCAACGCGCCCGCAACCGGCGCCGCCTCGACCAATTCGACGGTTACCAGGTCGCCCAGCCGGTAGGTCGCTGAACGGCCGACGAATGCGTGGCTAGCTTCGTTATAGCGAAAGTATTCATCGCCGATATTGCGCGCGGGAATGAGCCCGTCGGCACCGGTCTCGTCAAGCTCGACGAATAAGCCGGCGCGTGTGACCCCGGAAATGTGACCGTCAAAGGTGGCACCCACACGGTCGGCCAAGAAATGCGCAATCAGGCGGTCCGCAGTCTCGCGTTCAGCTTTCATGGCGCGGCGTTCCGTGGCGGAAATGTTGGCGGCGATTTCGGCGAGCGAGGCGACATCCGCGCCCTCGGGCAGGCCGTCGCTGCCGAGCTTGACGGCGCGAATGAGAGCACGATGCACAATCAGATCGGCATAACGGCGGATCGGCGAGGTGAAGTGGGCATAGCGGCGAAGATTGAGGCCGAAATGGCCAAAATTGTCTGGCGAGTATTCGGCTTGCGCCTGGCTGCGTAGCACCACTTCGTTGACCAGCCGCTCGACGTCGCGGTCCTTGACCCGTTCCAGGATACGGTTGAACGCATCCGGCCTCAGCGCGCCGCCCTTGGGCAGCGAAATATCCAGCGTGCCGAGGAATTCGCGCAGCGCGTTGAGCTTTTCCGGGGACGGCTCGTCGTGCACGCGGTAGATCAACGGTACGCGCACGCGTTCGCAGGTTTCCGCCGCCGCCACGTTGGCGAGGATCATAAATTCTTCGATCAGCCGGTGAGCTTCGAGCCGCTGCGGCATCACCACCCGATCGACCGTGCCGTCGGACTTGAGCAGGATTTTACGCTCGGGCAAATCGAGGTCGAGCGGCCCTCGCTCGTCGCGAGCGCGGCGCACCGCGCGGTACGCTGCGTAAAGCGGCTCCAGGATTGTGGCGGTAATCGGTTCGGTGATCTCGTCCGGACGGCCGGACACTGCGAGCTGCGCCTGCTCGTATGTCAGTCGCGCCGCCGAGTGGATCAAAACGCGATGGAATGTGTGCGAGCGTTTGCGGCCGTCGGCATCGATCACCATGCGAACGGCGAGCGCAGCGCGATCCTCGTGCGGGCGCAGCGAGCACAAATCGTTGGAGATGCGCTCTGGCAGCATCGGCACGACACGGTCGGGAAAATAAACCGAATTGCCGCGCTCGGCGGCGGCGCGGTCGAGTGCGGAGCCCGGGCGCACGTAATGCGCGACGTCGGCGATGGCGACGCTAACGATATGACCGCCCGCATTGCGTGGGTCGGAATCGGGCGCAGCGTGCACGGCGTCATCGTGATCCTTGGCGTCGGGCGGGTCGATGGTGACCAGCGGTATGGCGCGCCAATCCTCGCGGCCTTCAGTGGTGGCGGGCCGCGCGGCGTCTGCTTCGGCGATCACCGCGCGGGTAAATGCGTGCGGAATTCCGTGCGCATGAATGGCAATCAGGCTGACCGCGCGTTCGGTCTTCAACGAGCCAAGCCGCTCAACTACCGTGGCGGCCGCCAGGCCATGACGGACATGCGTCGCCACTTCAACCGCAACCAGGTCGCCGTCAACCGCGCCGCCGGTGCGGTCGGCGGCAATCGTCAGTTCGCGGCCCAATTGCTTCTTGTCGATCGGGACCAGACGGGCGGCCCCGTTCGGCAGACTGCGGAAAATGCCGAGGATACGCTGTTTGGCTCGGTCGATCAGCTTGATGATCCGCCCGGTGGTCTCGTCGTCGCGGCGCTCGACGCGCAGCAGTGCGCGGTCGCCGACGCCGCCGATTTCGCCCGGACGGGCCCGGCGCGGAATGACAAGGCGGATGATCGGTGGGGCGCCGTGCGCGTCTTCGTCCCATTCGGTCGGTCGCGCCAGCAACTCGCCATCCCGATCGCGGCCGGTGATGTCGGCGAGCACCACCGGCGGCAAAGCTCCGGTGTGGTGCAGGCGCTTCCGGCGGCGCTCGATCTCGCCGTTGTCGGCGAGTTCGCGCAGCATGCGATTGATCGCGGCGCGGTCGGCATTTTTGGCGCCAAAAGCTCGCGCGATTTCGCGCGCACCGACTTTGCCGCTGCGCTCGCGGATGAACGACAACAGCTCGTCGCGCGACGGGAGAGATCGCCGTTTCATAGGCCGCTCTTCGGCGCAAGAGCGCAAAAAACGGCTTGGCCTGAAGATCTATTCGGCAGCTTGCGTTGTCTTGCGTTGGGCTTTGGCGGCGGGCGGGCGTTTGGACGTGCGCCCGCCGGGCCGTTTGGATGAAGCCTTGATGTGGCGCGCGGTGCCAGGCGACGGTCGTTTGGCCTTGCGCGGGCGCGCATGCGGCGCTGGAGCGCGGTCGGCGCGGGCATCGATCAATGCTACGGCCTCTTCAAGCGTGATCGTTTCCGGCGTCTTGTCTTTCGGCAGCGTGGCGTTGACGCCTTCGTGGCTGACGTAAGGACCATAGCGGCCGTTTTTCGCTACGATCGGCCCGCCTCTGCTCGGATGCGCGCCGAGCGGACGTCCTGGGTCGGCGCCGAAACGGCGGAAGCGCGCCGGTTTGGCGCGTTTTTCGGCGATCAGCGTCACCGCGCGGTTGAGTCCGATATGGAAGATGTCGTCGCCGGGTTCGAGATTGGCGTAGGTTTTGTCGTGCTTCACATAAGGGCCGAAACGGCCAATGCCGGCGATAATCGGCTGGCCATCCTCAGGGTGCATGCCGATTTCACGCGGCAATGACAAAAGCTCAAGCGCGCGATCGAGCGTGACCTCATCCGGTATCGTCCCCTTCGGCAGACCGGCGCGTTTCGGCTTTTCGGCATCCTTGACGGCTTCGCCAAGCTGCACATAGGGACCGAACCGGCCACTGCGTAATGTCACTTCGAGGCCGGTCTTCGGGTCCTCACCGAGCTTCTTGGTGCCGATCTCACCCGAGCCATCGGCCGAAAGCGGTCTGGTGTGCCGGCATTCCGGATAATTCGAGCAGCCAATGAAGGCGCCGTATTTGGAAAGCTTCAGCGTCAGCCGGCCGCCGTTGCAGGTCGGGCATTGCCGCGGGTCGGTACCATCCGCGCGCGGCGGAAACAGATGCGGCGCAAGCAATTCATCAAGCGCATCGATGACTTTCGAAATCTTTAAATCCTTGGTCTCGTCGATCGCGCCGATGAAGTCGCGCCAGAAATCGCGCAGCACGTCACGCCACGCTGCTTCGTTGTTGGAGATCAGGTCGAGTTGCTCTTCCAGGCCCGCCGTGAAGTCATATTCGACGTAGTGGGCGAAGAAGCTTTCGAGGAAAGCGACGACAATGCGGCCGCGATCCTCGGGATAAAGCCGGCGCTTGTCGAGCCGTACATACTTGCGATCCTTGAGCACCTGCAGGATTGAGGCATAAGTCGAAGGCCGGCCGATACCGAGCTCTTCCAGGCGCTTGACCAGCGAGGCCTCGGAATAGCGGGGCGGCGGTTCGGTGAAATGCTGATTGGCCGCGATCGAACGCTGCTCCAGCCGTTCGCCCGTGTCCATCGGCGGCAAACGGCGCGACTCTTCGTCTTCCGGGTCTTCGTCCTGGCCTTCCTGATAGAGGGCGAGGAACCCGTCGAATTTCACCACCGTCCCCGTAGCGCGCAATTCAAGCGCGCGCCCGGCGACCTTGGCGCCGATGTCGACCGTCGTGCGCTCAAGCTCTGCCGATTCCATTTGGCTCGCCACCGCGCGCAGCCAAATCAACTCGTAAAGTTTGGCCTGATCGGCATCGAGGAAGCTTTTGGTTTCACTCGGCCGGCAGGCAAGATCAGTCGGGCGAATTGCTTCGTGCGCTTCCTGCGCGTTCTTCGCCTTGCTCTCGTAGCGGCGCGGTGCCGACGGCACATAATTCGCGCCGTAATCGGTTTCGATCACGCG
>JASHSY010000191.1 GCA_030040825.1 Xanthobacteraceae bacterium | reverse complement strand
ATTTCCCCGCCCGGCGATACGCGCCCCGCGGCCTGATAGCTTTGCTCGCCGGCGACGACCTGGTTGTTGACGATCCGCACCGAATAACGCAGCGAACGGTCGCAGTCGCCGCGCAGCGTGTTGATCACCACGCTCCAATTGCCGTCATAGGCGCCGGCAGCTGCGGCATCGGACGGAGCGCTGTAGCCCGCCACCAGAAACGCGGTGAAAGCAACGGCAAAAATTGGGCGCAAAAAATGACTCATCGGTTTGCTCCGGTTCTTTCCATGCGATTGGGTTGCGAGGCGGGCGCGCCCGGATAGGGCGGCGGCTTATCGTCGAATGCGTTGTCGCTGCGCCCTTGTGCGAAGCCGGTTTTAAACAGCGCGCCCATATATTTGGGATCGAACGCGCCGGCGCTGGGCACGTTGAAGCTTGGCGGAATCGTCGCGATGTTGAAGGCGATGCCGCTACGCTTGGCCGCGAGATAAGCGCGGTCGATCATCAATCGGGTATCGACCGGCACCGCCATACCGATCGATTGAGTCAGGATCGTGGGAGCGAAACGGTCGACGACTTTGAAGTTCGGTTGCAGGCCCGTGTTCACCACGACGTAAAGCTTGGTTGCCGGCAGCCGATATTGACTGGTCGCGGCCATCAGCGAGGCCGGCGCGACGAAGAATTGGCCGCCCAAGCCGCCGTCCACGTGCATTTCGGCAAAATGCTTGCCGCCCGCTTCGACGTCGATCAGCACCGGTGGGAAGCCGCCTGGCACCGAGGCGGACGCAAGCAGAACATTGCAAAACAGCTTGGTCGCTTGCTCGCCGCCGTGGGCGGCGATGGCGCCCATGTTCCAGACCATCGAACGTTCGGCATCGAGATTGGTGGTCACGACAAACAGCCGTCGACCGGCGCGATACGCCGCTGCAACATCCGCCATCAGCTCGGGTGTGATTTGTTTGGCGATAAAATCCCTAAGCGGCCAGGAATTGACGAAGCTTTCGCCGGTGGAACTGCCGGCCTCGAAAATATCCGCGGCGGAAACCTGCGTGTAGGCCTTGCGCAGCGCGTCGTCGTAGCGCGAGCCGGCAAAAATAAACGGCGCCATCAGCGCGCCGGTTGAGACCCCGGTCACTACCGGATAGTCGGCACGTTTGCCGGCGGCGGTTAGCCCGGTCATCAAGCCAGCGCCGAAAGCGCCGTCGGCGCCGCCACTGGAAAGAATGAGCCAGGGGCCGGATTGCGTGGGCAAGGCGTTGGCGTAGTCGGTTTCCGAATCCGCCCAAAAGCGCGCGTTGGGTATGCCGGGGATCACCGCTACGGCATCTTCGGCAGCCGTAAATGGCACGCGTGGCGGCAATTCCTTCGACGCAGATGGAGCGGGGGCAGGCTGTACGTTTGCCGCCGGCGCGCCGCCGCGCTTTGCGCGCGGCTGGCTATTCACGGCCTGTGCTTGTGCCGTGCCGGCGCCGCAGGGGAGCCCGGCCGGCAGCAGGAGCGATGCCAACAACAGCGCGGCGGTCGCACCAACGATCGATCGCATCTGCAAGGACATGGCGCTAATTATCCGGAAAACCAGAAAGGCGTGAGACGCAACCCACCGCTATCGGTCGGCAAAAACGCACGTCAGGGCAAATAAGGCGCGGCCGCGTAAAGTTCAATCGCGCCGACATCCACGATACCGCACCAAACTTAGGAATATGCGCCCAAACGCACAATTGCGCTTTATCGCTTATCAACCTTCATGATGCCTAAGCGTGGCGGTCGGCGACGAAATGCGCCCCCTCGATCAGGAACTCCGCGCGGGCACCGAATGGCGCCAGCGCCTGTTCCGCTTCGCCGACCAGATCGCGCAGCCGTGCCTTCGCTTTGGCGATGCCGAGTGCGCTCACCATGGTCGCCTTGCCGGCGGCCGCATCCTTGCCGGTCTGTTTGCCCACCAGTGCGGTGTCGCCTTCGAGATCGAGAAGATCATCGGCGATCTGGAAAGCTTGGCCGACAGCCGATCCGTAGCGTTCGAGCGAGGTCCGCTGCGGTGCCGTCGCGGCGCCGAGCATACCGCCGGCTTCGCAGGCGAAACGCAACAGCGCGCCGGTTTTCATCGCTTGCAGGATGCGCACCTCGCTTTCGCCCAGCCGTTGCGGGCCGTCGCCGGCGAAGCGGCCTTCGGCGGCGAGATCGAGCATTTGCCCGCCGACCATGCCGCCGAGCCCGGCCGCACGTGCGAGCGCGCTGACCAGTTCGACGCGGACGCCTGCATCGGGATGAGTCTCTCGGCGCGACAGAATGTCGAAAGCGAACGTCAGCAATCCGTCGCCGGCGAGGATAGCGGTTGCTTCGTCGAACTTCTTGTGGGCGGTCGGCTGCCCGCGCCGCAAATCGTCGTTGTCCATGGCGGGCAGATCGTCATGGACGAGCGAATAGCAGTGGACGCATTCAAGCGCCGCGCCCGCCATCAACGCCTGCTGGCGCGGTACGTCGAACAAGGCGGCGCTCTCAACCACCAGGAATGGACGGAACCTTTTGCCGCCGCCGAGGCTCGTATAGCGCATGGCTTCGATCAGCCGCTCCGGCCGGCTCATTTCGCCGGACGGCGCCGTCGCCGACAGCAGCCGATCGAGCAGTAAATCGATATCCTTTGCCGTTGCATCGAGACGGGCGAGAAAAGCGCCATTTTTGCTGTTCATCGCTGCTTTGCCCTGGCCCTTCCGTCGTCCCCAACAGATGCTATCTCGTCTTATAATAATCGACCGGCCGGGCCGTCCACCGTTGGGACGTCGGCGTCGCCAAAGGGCTATCTGTGACGAACGAAGTTATAGCGTCAATGGTGCTGGCAATCTGGCTCTATCTGCTGGCCGGTCGTGGAGCGTTCTGGCTCGCGCGCGAACGCGACGATTTCACCGTCGCGCAAGTGGGACCCTGGCCGGCGATCGCGGCCGTCATTCCGGCGCGCGATGAAGCGGAGTGCGTGGGGGAGACGGTCGCTTCGCTGCTGCGTCAGGATTATCCCGGCGCGTTCACCGTCATCCTGGTGGACGACCAAAGCCGCGACGGCACCGCACGCGTCGCGCGCGCCGCCGCAGCGGCGCTCGACGCCGCCGATCGCCTGAGCGTACTCAGCGGGCGAGCGCTGCCGGCGGGCTGGACCGGAAAATTGTGGGCGCAGCATCAGGGCATCGAAGCTGCCGAAGCGATGGCGCACCCGCCGGATTACTTGCTC
>JASHSY010000190.1 GCA_030040825.1 Xanthobacteraceae bacterium | reverse complement strand
CGACTGCTCGCCAAACAGATCGGTCTCGCACTCCTCGCGGAACGTCGTCTCGATAATGCCGGCGCGTCCGCCGCCGATCGCCGCGCCATAGGACAGGCAGAGATCGTGGGCGTTGCCCGAGGCGTCCTTATGAATCGCCAGCAGGCACGGCACACCGGCGCCGCGCTGATATTCCGACCGCACGGTATGGCCGGGCCCTTTCGGCGCGATCATCATCACGTCGAGATCGGCGCGCGGCTCGATCAGGTTGAAGTGGATGTTCAGCCCATGCGCGAACATCAGCGCCGCGCCGTTCTTCATGTTGGCGTGCAGGTGATGAGTATAGATGTCGGACTGCAATTCGTCGGGCGTGAGCATCATCATTACGTCGGCCCATTTGGCGGCTTCGGCCACTTCCATGACCTTGAGCTTCTCGCCTTCGGCCTTCTTGACGCCTTGCGAGCCTTTGCGCAGCGCCACCGCGACGTCCCTGACGCCGGAATCGCGCAAATTGAGCGCGTGCGCGTGACCCTGGCTGCCATAGCCGATAATGGCGACCTTCTTACCCTTGATCAGGTTCAGGTCGGCGTCGCGATCGTAATAAACACGCATGTGTCTCACCCCTACGCGGGCCATTCCCCGACGTTTTGCGTTGCTGCTTCTAGTTTCTAGGAACGGATTGGACAAGCCCGCTCCGCGCGCGCCGGCGGATCGGCGGCTTTCCGGCCGCTTCGCAATTGCCGTCGAACTCTTCGCGAGCGCGGGCGATCTTCGCCTGGTTGCGGATTGCCCAGGCACCGAGCGCCGCGACCGGATGAAGCAAGTCGCGCCCGAGCGCGGTCAGAGCGTAATCGACCCGCGGCGGAATGGTCGGAAACACCGTGCGGGTGATCAGGCCATCGCGCTCGAGGCCGCGCAGCGTCAGCGTCAACATGCGTTGTGAAATGCCGCCGATCGACCGCCGCAGCTCGTTGAACCGCACCGGCCCGTCGCCAAGCCTGGATACGACCAGCACCGACCATTTGTCGCCGACGCGGGCGAGCACATCGCCGATCGCACGGCAATCGCCGGGGAGATGAATATCGCTTGGTTTCATGAATGTGTCTCTTCGCGGCCCGTTCTTATAGGTACTTATTTAGCCTCAGTTATCGAATTTAACCAGGGATCGCCGTCGGCCGCTGCGTCACATTCCTTCCGGCCCGCGCGAGATTGCGACCACGCCGGTGCGCGAGACTTCGACCAGACCGAGCGGCAGCATCAAATTGACGAAGCTGTCGATCTTTTCCGACGCGCCGGTGATCTCAAACACGAAGCTCTCGGTACTGGCGTCGATGACACGGGCGCGGAACGCATCGGCGAGGCGGAGCGCCTCGACACGATGTTCGCCCTTGCCGCGTACCTTGACCATCGCAAGTTCGCGCTGCAATGCCGGACCGCCGCTGGTCAGATCGACGACGCGATGCACGGGCACCAGCCGGTCCAGCTGATTCTTGATCTGCTCGATGACCATCGGCGTGCCGCGCGTGACGACGGTGATACGCGAGAGATGCTTTTCGTGCTCGGTTTCCGACACCGTGAGCGAGTCGATGTTGTAGCCGCGGCCGGAGAACAGGCCGATCACGCGGGCGAGTACGCCGGGCTCGTTGTCGACCAATACGCACAGGGTGCGGCTCTCAACCTGCTCGGCCGTGGTCTTGGCGGGATAGTGGGTCGTTGCTGTTGTCGTATTCGCGGGCATTTCGCTCCTCAATTTCCTATGCGCCTCACACCATCACCTTACCTTCTTCGGTGACCGCGTCCTCGACACGGGTGGCGGCGTCGCCGAGCAGCATCTCGTTGTGCGCGCGGCCGGAGGGGATCATCGGGAAGCAGTTTTCCGCCGGATCGACCACGCAATCGAACAGCACCGGCTTCTTCACGTCGATCATCTCGCGGATCTTCTCGTCCAGCTCGCCGGGATGCGTGCAGCGGATGCCGTGCGCGTGATAGGCGTCGGCAAGCTTGACGAAATCGGGCAGCGCTTCGGTATAGGAATGGGCGTAGCGCTTGCCGTGCAACAATTCCTGCCACTGCCGCACCATGCCCATATACTGGTTGTTGAGGATGAAGATTTTGACCGGCAGGTCGTACTGCACCGCCGTCGATAGCTCCTGCATGGTCATCAGCACCGAGGCTTCGCCGGCAATGTCGATCACCAGCGAATTCGGATGCGCGAGTTGCACGCCGACCGAGGCCGGCAATCCGTAGCCCATGGTGCCAAGCCCGCCCGAGGTCATCCAGCGGTTTGGCTCCTGGAATTGGTAGAATTGCGCGGCCCACATCTGGTGCTGGCCGACCTCGGTCGTGATGTAGGTGTCGCGGTCTTTGGTCAGCTCATAGAGCCGCTGGATCGCGTATTGCGGCTTGATGATCTCGTTTGAGTTACGGAACGCCAGCGAATTCTTCGCCCGCCAGGTCCCGATCTGCTCCCACCACGCTTGCAGCGCCTTTTTGTCCGGCACGACCGCGCTCGCCCGCCACAGCCGCACCATGTCTTCGAGCACATGCGCGCAGTCGCCGACGATGGCGAGGTCGGCCTTGACGTTTTTGTTGATGGACGACGGATCGATATCGATATGAATTTTCTTCGAACCGGGCGAGAACGCATCGAGCCGGCCGGTGATGCGATCGTCGAAGCGCGCGCCAACCGCAATCATCAGATCGCAATCGTGCATCGACCAATTGGCCTCCCAGGTGCCGTGCATGCCGAGCATGCCGAGCCACTGCTTGTCGGCGGCGGGAAACGCGCCGAGACCCATCAGCGTCGAGGTGATCGGAAAGCCGGTCAGCTTCACCAGTTCGCGCAACAGATCGCAGGCAGCACGGCCGGAATTGATCAAGCCGCCACCGGTGTAGAACAACGGCCGCTTGGCGACCGCCATCATGTCGATGGCTTCCTTGATCTTGTCGAGGTCGCCTTTGATCTTGGGCCGGTAGCCGCGGTGCTGAAATTCCTTAGGCCTGAAATAGGTGCCCTTGGCGAACTGGATATCCTTTGGGATGTCGACCACGACCGGCCCCGGCCGCCCGCTGGAGGCGATGTGAAAAGCCTCGTGCAAGGCCCGCGGCAGGTCGGCGACGGTCTTCACCAGATAATTGTATTTGGTGCACGGCCGGGTGATGCCGACCGTGTCGCATTCCTGGAACGCGTCGTTGCCGATCAGATGGGTCGGCACCTGACCGGTAAGGACGACGAGCGGAACGGAGTCACACAACGCGTCGGTGAGGCCAGTGACCGCATTGGTGGCGCCGGGGCCGGACGTGACCAGCACGGCGCCGACCTTGCCGGTCGAGCGGGCATAGCCTTCGGCTGCGTGCACGGCGCCCTGCTCGTGCCGAACCAAGATGTGGTTCACCCTGTCCTGCTGAACGATGGCATCGTAAATCGGCAAGACCGCGCCGCCGGGATAGCCAAAAATATGCTCGACGCCCTGATCGGCTAGCGCCGCGATCACCATTTCCGCGCCGGTCATTTCCGTCATTGCTCGCTCCACTCGCTCGTCCGCTTCGTACCGACAGTCTGTTAGGAAATAAAAAAGGGCCGCGAGGGCCCCTGAATTTGCGCACCGCCACGTCTCGCGGGTGGATCATCCACCCCCGGCGGTGCGCCTGCCTACGAGAACCAGAATAGAAGTCCGCACGTGCGCGCCTTTCAACATGGGTGTTTGCTTATAGGCATTGTGTCAATTCTGGTCAAGGCAATTGCGGCCGGAATCGGACTTTGCCGGCGGCGGCGGACTTCAAACTAGCGTTTGAAATCGGAATGGCGCGGCAAACTGCAATTTGTTAACCATCGTTAAGCGCCATAACCCAGCCGCGATTTCGCGCCGCCACGGCCTTAAAAATCTCCGGCGCTGTTGCTCAACTACCGCAGTTGGGGCGTGCGCGTTGCTAAAATTTCTCCGATCCCACGCTGCCGGTTTTCTCCATGGGAGGGGACATGGTTGCAAGACATCTGGTTGCGAGAAGCTTGGTTGCGAGACACTTCGCAGCAAAGCGCGCGGTCGTCGGATACCTGCGCAGCGCCGCTTTCGGCCTGCTCACATTATTTGCCCTGCTCACCGCTGCACCGGCTGGCGCTGCCGTGCCGCAACCAAACGCGGCGCTGACTTCGACCGATGCGATATTGAAATGGATCAACGCCTATCGCGGCCGGCCGGAACCGAACGGGTTGCCGGGAGTGGTGCAGGCGTTAAGCGAGATGCAGGCTTTCAAGGATGCCGGCACTTGCGGCGCCTATATCGGCTTTATCGCCGGCGTGCTCGGCGCCAATCCACAGCATGCCGAAGCGCTGATCGCAAAAATGCTCTCGATCGAACCGGCCGACCAATGGGTGCTGATCCGGGCCATTGCCTATTCCGGTTTGCCGAACTGGAAAATCCTGCTGCTGAAATTCGCCGACCGCATGTCGACGCGAAGCGGCATGATTGACAAATACGTCGACGGCAAATTGCCGACGCTCGATCAGATCGCCTATCAGCCGGACAAGCCCGGCATGTTCGACAAGATCAAGGTCGCCTTGAAAATCGGCGCCGATCGCAAGAAAGCGGTGGCGATCGATCCAAGCCCGGAGCTGATCGACGTGTTGTGGGGTTATTATCTTGCGACCGGCGGTTATCAGCCGGTCGGCCGCATCATCAAGCTGCTGCCGCTCGCCAACGACCACGACAGTGTCGACAATCTCACCACGGGGAGCGCCGCGAAATTTACACTCGCCAGCAACGCGGTGCGCGACCTGCATCTGCTCGCCATGCTCAAGCGCGCGGTAAAAGGGCAGCCCGAAGAGACCGCCAAAGTACTCAACGACGTGATCGATACCGCTGAGAATGTCGACACCGCACGAATGCGCAAGGAATCACTGGCGGCGATCGAGGAGCTCAAGCAGAAGGGCCCCAATTCCAAACGCGAACTCAGTGGCTGGGGCCAGGTTGGCCAAGGCGCGTTATCGATGGGTTGCGTGGT
>JASHSY010000189.1 GCA_030040825.1 Xanthobacteraceae bacterium | reverse complement strand
CGACCATCACGCCGAGCCGGCCCGGCTCGATCTTCTGTTCCTGCCGATCTGGTTCCTCGTTCCCAATCTGGCGATCACCGCGCTCGGTTTTGCGATCATCTTTGGCTGGGTCACGGTCGCGCCGGCAATGTTCGGCGTGCTGCTGGCGATCTTCCACTACGAATGGGTGCATTACGTCGCCCATATCCCGTATCAGCCGCGCCCGCGAATTGGACGTTGGGTGAAGCAATATCGTCTGCGCCACCAGTTCATCAGCGAGAAATTCTGGTTCGGCGTGTCTAATCCGTCGATGGATTTTGTCGGCCGCACCTACCGTGGTGCGCGCGACGTGGAGCGCAACAGCACTACACAAAGACTTTACAGCTGGTGGTCCGATTCTGACATTCGCATCCGTTTTTGGCGTCCTCTCGTGCGAATGTTGGAATCAAAGGAACCACGAGCAGAATATGAATCCCAGTGGGGCTTTGGATTTGGCATTGGCTTCACGTGTTGCAGCGAGGTGCGTAGCGAATGTCAAATCCGTTCCACTAGTGCCGCCGGCGCCGGCGATCTAATCTCCCGAGTAGGCGGAGGGTTGCTTGGCCGAGACCACCAGCGTCGTCATTGTAGGTGCGGGTCCCGCGGGATTGGCGGTTGGAGCGTGCCTGCGCAAAGCAGGCATCGATTTTATCATGCTGGAGCGGGCGAATGAGATCGCCCCTTCGTGGCGGCATCATTATGAGCGGTTGCACCTGCATACGATCAAAAGCTGGTCTTCGTTGCCGTTCCTGCCTTTTCCGAAAAATTATCCGCGTTACGTGCCGCGCCGGCAGATGATCGAGTACATCGATTGCTACGCGCGAATGTTCGACCTTAAGCCGCGCTTGGGCGAAACCGTGCGCTCCATCCGCAAGGACGGCAGTGACTGGCTGGTCGAGAGCACGACGGCTTCGATCCGCACTCCCAATATTGTCGTTGCGTCCGGCTACAATGCCGAGCCGGTACAGCCCGCCTTTCCCGGCGCGGAGCGGTTCACAGGCCGCGTCATGCACGCCAAGGATTATGCCAACGGCAAACCGTTTGCCGGCCAGTCCGTCCTGGTGATCGGTATGGGCAATACCGGCGCCGAGATTGCACTCGATCTGGTCGAGCAGGGCGCGCATCCGACCATCTCGGTGCGCAACGGCGTGCATATCGTTCCGCGCGAGCTGTTTGGTATTCCCATACAAATGTTTTCAGTCCTCTCCGGGATTCTGCCGCGCGGCGGCAATTCTCCGTTGCTGCTGCGCGTTGTCGATCGCGCGCTTGGCGATCTTTCGACCTTCGGAATTCACCGCCCGCCGGGCCCAATCATGCAAAAAACCGGCGGGCGGGCGCGTATCCCCGTCATCGATGTGGGTACCGTCAAGAAAATCCAGGAACGTGCTATCAAGGTCGCGCCCGGCATTGCCGAGATCACCGCCGACGGCGCCGTATTCACCGACGGCAGCAAAGCCCGGTTCGATGCGATTATCTTCGCGACCGGATATCGTACGAACTACTCGAGTTTTCTTGGCGGATATGAAGAGGACGGCTCGATTGGCGATCAGGCGGTTAACGACAAAAGCCGCGCCTCGGGTATCTATTTCGTCGGGTTGCGAAATTCCGCAAGCGGGCTATTGCGCGACATCGCCCGCGAAGCCGCGATGGTCGCGGATGACATTGCGCAGCGCAAGCGGCAAGCGGCCTAGTTTCTGCGGCAAAGCATGTCTAATCGGAAAATCCGGGTTTCCCCCCCGGATCAAGTCCGAGGGGGCAGGCCGTTTCGGGATCATGCTCCAATCGACCGAAAAGCCAGCCGCGGTCAGAGCCACCGCTCCTGGATATCCACTGTCGATTCCCGGCCGACGCGATCGAAGTTGGCCGCGATCCAAGCGTCGGCGCGTTCGCGGCCGATGTCGAACAGATGGGTGAGGAACTTCCAGTCGGCGTTCATCTTGCTTGAGCCGGACAAGTCGCGGATCACGTCTTCGGCCTCGATCAAGTGCATGAACATGCGCTTACCGCCGCTCATCTTGCCTTCGTCGATCAACTGGGTAACGAACGCGATGGCGCGCATCTCGCGCATGAGCGAGGAATTAAAACTGATCTCCTGCATGCGGTTGAGGATCGAACGCGAGTCGGTTGGGAAATCGTTCCGTACCATGGGCGTCAGATGCACCATGACCACGTCGCACGATTTGCAGCCGTAGATCACCGGGAAGATCGCCGGGTTGCCCATGAAGCCGCCATCCCAGTAAATCTCGCCGTCGATCTCGGGCGCGCGCATCACGAACGGCAGGCAGGCGGATGCCAGCACGTGGTTGGCGGTGATCTCTTTCTTATTGAAGATCTTCACCTTGCCGGTGCGCACGGTCGTTGCGCACAGAAATAAATCGATCAAATCCTGCTTCTGCACGCGCTCGAAGTCGACCACTTCGTTGAGCAGATCGCGCATCGGATTAACATCGAACGGATTAAGCTGGTAGGGCGACAAGAAGCGGCTGATGATGTCGGTCATCACGTAGCCGGGCGAATGTTCGAGACCGAACTTCGGATTCATTTTGTCGAAGAAGGACGGCGCAATGATGCTTTGCGACGTCATTTCCGACATTTTCTTCCAGAACACCCTGAGCAAATCGCGCGCGCCTTGCCGGCCGCCGGCGGCCAAACCGTCGGCGACCAGAACGGCGTTGACCCCGCCGGCACTGGTGGCGGTGATGCCTTCGAACGCGATCCGTTCGTCCTCAAGCAGCCGGTCGATAACGCCCCAAGTGAAAGCGCCGTGGCTGCCGCCGCCTTGTAGCGCCAGGTTGACTTTCTTTTGGCCGGCTATCGGCTCGTTGGCGGCGATGTCCGCCGACCTAGGTTGCGCCGTCATATTTAATCCCCCCTGGGTGCGGTACGGCCGCCCTTTTGAAATGCGAGGCGATCCTAGCACTGGCAAAAAGTGCTTGCCATCACCGCGGCCGGCTCTTTTCGGGTCCAGCTTGGCGGAAAAACGCCTATTTTAGCGTAATTTCCGGATCAACTCGGTGTTCTCTCCCAGTGTGTCACGCACGTAAATGAGGTTAATCGCCGTGAACACGACGACAGCGATCGGAGCGGCGAAAATGATGGCAATCATCCCGAACAAATAGGTCAGCGCGCCAATGCCAAGCAGCAGGACGGCCGGGGGAATGGCAACCAGGCGGCGCTGAACGAGCGGAGCGATGATCTGGCCCTCGATCTGGTGGATGACGAGATAAGCGACGAGCGTCCAGAGCGCGAGTTCGGGGCTTTTGGTCAATGCGACCAAGATTGCCGGGATCGCGGCGAGGATTGGGCCGAGATAGGGGATAAACTCGCCGATACCGGCGATCAGCCCGAGCGCCAGCGGCGAAGGCACGCCGATGATCCAGACCGCGCACATCGCCAGGAGGCCGATCAGGATCATCTGAATGAGCTGCCCGAGCAACCACAACCGCAGCCCTTCGCCGACGCCGTCAATGATCTCGGCGACGCGCGCGTGCTGGCGCGGCGGGAATAGCCAGATGACTCCGTCACGATACATCCGTGGTTGCGCGGCCAGATAGATTCCGCTGATGGCCGTGATGATAACCGCTTCAAGAAAGCTCGTGCTCAGCCGCAGAAACCCCGGAAGGACGCCGGCGAGCGAGAAATCACCGCCCGAAATGTGATGCAGAATAAAGTTGCCGAACTCGGAGCCCTGCAAATTCGACTTTATATTGCCGGTGGCTGCGCTGGTGCGCTGGATCACGTCCTGTAATTCATCGGCAATGCGCGTGCCGAACAAATAGCCGGTGCCGCCGAGGACGATGAGGATGACGAGCCCGGAAAGGATCAATGCCGAAGTTGGCGGCAGTCGCAGCCAGCGGGTGAACGGTTGCGCACCGAGATGCAGCAACATGGCGAGAATGATGGCGCCGAACGCCATCAAGACGACGCCGAACAGATACCAGACCAAGACCGGAATGACGGCGACGGCGACGACCAGTAGCGCCACCTTCAGGATATCGGCGTAGTTCTTCAAGATCACACGGCACTCCGGCTAGCCCGGCATGGAGGCTCCCGCCTGTCAACGCGGCAAAGGGGTGCATCGTTGCAGGCAATCGCCATCCGCGACGCGACGGTGGCGGCCGTTCCTTGGCCATGCCGTCGATGCGACCAAGACCCTCGCGGCACGCCACGACGACGGCTTGGACCGGACGGTTGCTGTGCATCCTCGGCGGTGCGGCATTGCCCGGCGGCGCGTTCGGTGATTACTGAGCGGGCTGATGACGACCCGCATAACCATCCGCCGCCCCGATGACTGGCATTTGCATGTCCGCGACGGTGACATGCTGAAAGCCGTGCTGCCGTACACCGCCAAGGATTTCGGCCGCGCCATAATCATGCCGAACCTCGTGCCGCCGGTGCGAACGGTCAAGGATGCGGCGGGCTATCGAGACCGGGTCATGGCGGTCCTGCCTGCCGGCTCGCGTTTTACGCCATTGATGACCTGCTACCTGACCGATGACACCGACCCCGACGACGTCGAGCGGGGCTTCCGCGACGGTGTGCTCGCCGGCGTCAAGCTCTATCCGGCCAACGCCACCACCAATTCCGCGGCCGGCGTTACCGATTATCGCAAGGTGACGCGCGTGCTCGAACGTCTAGAGAAAATCGGCATGCCATTTTTGATGCACGGCGAAGAAGTCGGGAGCGATATCGATATTTTCGACCGTGAAAAAGCATTCATCGATCGCCGGTTGTCGAAATGGGTGAAGGAATTTCCCGGCCTGCGCATGATCCTCGAACATCTTTCCTCGAAAGACGGCGCCGATTTCGTCAAGAGCGCCGCGCCGCAGGTCGCCGGCACGATCACGCCCTATCACCTCAATCTCACCCGCACCGACTGGCTGGGCGCCGGGTTAAAGCCGATGATGTATGCGATGCCGGTGATCAAGACCGCGCAGGATCGCGCCGCGTTGCGCAAGGCCGCTACGTCGGGCGAGGCCTGCTATTTTCTTGGCACCGATTCCGCGCCGCACCCGTTTGTGCGCAAGGTCGCGATCTCGGGCGTGCCGGGCATCTTCAATGCGCCGGTTGCGCTGCCGACTTACGCCAAGGTGTTCGAGGAGGAGGGAGCGCTCGACAAATTCGAGGCGTTTGCGTCGCTCAACGGCCCCAGGCATTACCGCCTGCCGCCGAATGAGGACAAAATCACGCTGGAGAAGTCGCCGTGGACGGCGCCGATCGAAATCAAGGTGGCGGGCCCGGACGAGCGCACGCTGCTGTATCGCGGCGGCGAGACCATCGAATGGAAGGTCACCTAAAATTTCCCCCTGTGGACCGCCTTCGCTCGCTGGGCGAGCTTCGGCGGGTTTTAGGCGCCAAAGCGCTTGAGCGCGAAGGTGGAGGGAGAGGGGGGCATGGGGTGACGCAAAGAGGCGCCAATAGCCCCTTACTGGTAGCTCAGGGCAACCCCAAATTAGCGTTTGACAGCTCAGTGCGGGGAGAAAAATCCCCATGACACGACTCTAAGTGTGCGGTAGACCTCGCCTGCGAATCCGCTAAATGGGGTGTTAGTGAGTGCGTCCGCGGCGGAACC
>JASHSY010000188.1 GCA_030040825.1 Xanthobacteraceae bacterium | reverse complement strand
TTCAAACATATTCAATAGTTTAAACAGACGAGATAAGATTATAGTTGCAGTGGGTCATACGCATTTTCCAATCGCGCTTTTGTTAACGACCAACAGCGTCAAAACCCTGTTATTACAAGTACAAGCGATGGAAATCCGGGCCTTCGTCGATTACTATTTGCGCCGGATTCGGCAGCGGGTCTGATACCGCGCGGGGGAATGCCAATCCGCGCAGCAGCGTTAAGTCCGCCGATCGTGAGCGGGTGCTGCGTGCAAGAGGATTGGAATGAAACCGACTGACATTTCGGCCCCCGACTATTTCCACAAAGTGGTGGATTGTCAGTGGGCCTGCCCGGCGCACACGCCGGTTCCCGAATACATCCGCCTCATTGCCGCGGGCCGCTACGGCGATGCCTACATGATCAATTGGCATTCGAACGTATTTCCCGGGGTGCTCGGACGCACCTGCGATCGCCCCTGCGAACCGGCTTGCAGGCGCGGTCGCGTCGAGAAGGAGCCGGTCGCTATTTGCCGGCTCAAGCGCGTCGCCGCAGATTTCAAGGACGATATCCACGATCGCCTCCCGAGACCGGCCGCGCGGAAGAACGGCAAGCGCATCGCGCTCGTCGGCGGCGGTCCCGCCTCACTCACAGTAGCGCGCGATCTCGCGCCGATGGGCTACGAATGTGTCGTGTTCGACCAGGACCCCCTCTCCGGCGGCATGATGCGGACGCAAATCCCGAAATTCCGCCTGCCGGAGCGCGTGCTTGACGAGGAATGCGGCTATATTCTCGATCTCGGCATTAAATTCATCGGCGGCAAGCGCATAGACAGCATGAAGGCGCTGCTGGCTGAAAACTTCGATGCGATCTTCGTCGGCTGCGGCGCGCCGCGCGGTCGTGACCTCGACATCCCCGGCCGCAAGGAAGCCAAGGCCAACATCCATATCGGCATCGACTGGCTTTCCAGCGTCTCCTTCGGCCATGTCGACAAGATCGGCAAGCGCGTCGTTGTGCTTGGCGGCGGCAACACCGCCATGGACTGCTGCCGTTCCTCGCGCCGGCTCGGTGGCGAAGACGTGAAAGTCGTGGTGCGCTCCGGCTTCGAGCAGATGAAGGCGTCCCCCTGGGAGAAGGAGGATGCCATGCACGAGGATATTCCGATCTTCAATTATCTGGTGCCGAAGGAATTCACTCACGACACCGGCAAGCTCACCGGCGTGACCTTCATTAAGGTCAAGGCAGTGCGCGACGCCAATGGCCGCCGCGATCTCGTACCCACTGGCGAACCCGATCAGCATTTTCCCTGCGACGACGTGCTGGTTGCCGTCGGTCAGGAAAATGCGTTTCCCTGGATCGAGCGCGATTGCGGCATCGAATTCGACAAGTGGAATATGCCCAAGGTTGATCCGAAGACCATGGGCTCGACCAATCCGAAAGTCTTTTTTGGCGGCGATTCCGCCTTCGGCCCGAAGAACATCATCTGGGCGGTGGCGCATGGCCACGAAGCTGCAGTGTCTATCGACCGGTTTTGCCGTGGCGAAGATGTCGCCGTGCGCCCGGCGCCGCAGATGACGATCTCCAGCCAGAAGATGGGCATCCACGAGTGGAGCTATGACAACGAGATCGCGCTCGACAAGCGCTACCGCGTCCCGCATCGCGAAAAGGTTGTCGCGCTGCGCGACATCAGGGCGGAAGTCGAGCTCGGCTATGACGTCGATCTTGCGCTGAAAGAGGCAGAGCGCTGTCTCAATTGCGACGTGCAAACCGTCTTCACCGGTCAGCTCTGCATCGAATGCGATGCTTGCGTCGATATCTGCCCGATGGATTGCATCACGTTTACGGAAAACGGCGACGAGGCCGAGCTACGCTCGCGTTTGGAGGCGCCGGCGATCAACCTTACCCAGGACCTGTATATCGGCAACAGCCTCAAGACCGGCCGCATCATGGTCAAGGACGAGGACGTCTGCCTGCATTGCGGACTGTGCGCCGAGCGCTGTCCCACCGGCGCCTGGGACATGCAGAAATACCTCATCGACATGACTCACGCAGAACAAGCATGCCACTCCAAAGCGTAAACGACTTCGTCATCCGGTTTGCCAACGTCAACGGTTCCGGTTCCGCCAGCGCCAACGAACTGTTCGCCCGCTCGGTGTTGCGCATGGGCATTCCGGTTGCGCCACGCAATATCTTTCCTTCCAACATTCAAGGCCTGCCGACCTGGTATGAGGTGCGTATTTCCGCTGCAGGCCATCTTGGCGCCCGCGGCGGCACCGATTTCCTCGTGGCGATGAATCCACAGACCTGGGACAAGGACGTCGCCGGGATCGAGCCTGGCGGGTACCTCCTCTACGATTCCACCAAGCCGATGCCGAAATCGAAATTCCGCGACGACATTACTATCATCGGCGTACCGCTCACCGCCATCTGCAACCGTGAATACAGCGATCCGCGCCAACGTCAGCTTTTCAAGAACATCGTTTACATCGGCGCACTTTCCGCCTTGCTCGATATGGATGTCGCCGAGATGGAAAAACTGATCGGCGAGCAATACAGAGGTAAGGAAAAGCTGTTCGACGCGAACAAGCACGCACTGCATCTCGGCCGTGATTGGGTGAGGATGAATCTCGCCTATCCGATCGGGCTGCGGCTCAAACGCGCCCATGCCGTCGGCGATCGCATCTTCATCGAGGGTAACTCAGCGGCGGCGCTCGGGGCGGTTTACGGCGGCGCCACTGTGTGCGCCTGGTATCCGATCACGCCGTCTTCGTCGCTGGCAGATGCGTTTACCCGGCATTGCCAGCGCATGCGCGTCGATGCGGCGACAAAGAAAAATAAATACGCGATCATTCAGGCCGAGGATGAGCTTTCCTCCATCGGCATGGTGATCGGCGCCGCCTGGAACGGCGCCCGCGCCTTCACCGCGACATCCGGTCCCGGCATTTCGCTGATGCAGGAGTTTCTCGGGCTTGCCTATTTTGCCGAAATTCCAGCCGTCATCTTCGACGTTCAGCGCGCCGGGCCCTCGACTGGTATGCCGACGCGAACGCAGCAGACCGACATTATTTCCTGCGCCTACGCCTCGCACGGCGACACCAAGCATGTGCTGCTGTTCCCCGAGGACCCGGCCGAAGCCTTCGAGTTCGCCGCCGCCGCCTTCGACCTCGCCGACCGCTTGCAGACGCCGGTTTTTGTGATGCTCGATCTCGACATCGGCATGAACCATCGGCTGTCACGACCGCTCACCTGGGATGACAACCACAAGTTCGACCGCGGCAAGCTGATGACCGCGACCGCGCTCGAAACCGCTGCTGATTTCGGCCGCTATCTCGATGTCGACGGCGACGGTATTCCCTACCGGACGTTACCGGGGACGCATCCGACCAAGGGCTCGTTCTTCACACGCGGCACCTCGCGCGACCGCTATGCCAAATACACCGAGGAGGGCGCGGCTTATGCCGACAACATGCAGCGGCTGCTGCGCAAGTTCGAAACAGCGAAGGACTTGGTACCGCGCCCGCTACAGGCTAATGCCGATAAGCCGACCAAATACGGTGTGATCTATTTTGGCTCGACGACGCCGCCAATGGATGAGGCGATCGAGCTTCTCGAAGCCGGCGGTCACGTGATCGACCGGATGCGTGTGCGCGCCTTCCCGTTCCACTCCAGCGTGACGAGCTTCATCGATGAGCACGACTTCGTATTCGTGGTCGAGCAGAACCGCGACGCGCAGCTGCGCTCGCTGATCGTCAACGAATGTAGTATCGATCCGGTGCGGCTGGTGTCGATCCTGCATTACGACGGCACGCCAATCACCGCGCGATTTATCGCCGGCGCCATCGCCGGTCGTCTCGACGCGCTCAAAGTCACGCCGCTGCGCAAGGGCAAGGTCGTGTCATGACGTACGTCGTCAAGCCGAAATTCCGTCATCCCGAGCTGCCGAAGAACAAGATCGGCTTTACCCACCGCGATTACGAGGGCGCGGTGTCGACGCTATGCGCCGGCTGCGGGCACGATTCGATCTCGGCTTCGATTATCGAAGCCTGTTTTGAATTGTCGATCGCTCCGCACCGGGTAGCTAAGCTCTCGGGCATCGGTTGCTCGTCGAAAACCCCGACTTATTTCCTCGGGTCATCGCATGGCTTCAACTCCGTACATGGGCGCATGCCGTCGGTCTTGACCGGCGCCAACCTCGCCAATCGCGACCTCATCTATCTTGGCGTTTCCGGTGATGGCGATTCCGCCTCGATCGGCTTCGGCCAGTTCGCGCACGCCCTCCGCCGCGGCGTCGATATGGTTTATATCATTGAAAATAATGGTGTTTACGGCCTGACCAAAGGCCAGTTCTCGGCCACCGCCGATCCCGGCTCGAAGTCAAAGCGCGGCGTGGTCAACACCGAGAACGCCATCGACCTGGTCGGCATCGCGCTTCAGCTCGGCGCCACCTTTGTCGGCCGCTCCTTCTCCGGCGACAAGGCGCAATTGACGCCGTTGATCAAGGCGGCCATCGAGCACCGCGGTGCCGCCTTCATCGACGTGATCTCGCCGTGCGTCGCCTTCAACAACCACATCGGCTCGACCAAAAGCTTTGATTACGTGCGCGAGCACAATGACGCGGTGAACAAGCTCGATTTCATCACTGGCCGCACTGAAATCAAAATCGATTACGCGCCCGGCAGCGTCGAGCTGGTGCAACAACATGATGGCTCGACCATCGCGCTGCGCAAGCTCGATGCCGAATACAACGTACACGATCGGCTGGCCGCCATGAGCTTCCTGCAGCATCATGCCGCTAAGGGGCAAATCGTCACCGGGCTCCTCTATGTCGCGGCGGAGACTGAGGATTTGCACGGTCATCTCAACACCGTAGAGACCCCACTTAACGAGCTTGGCGAGAAGGAGCTTTGCCCCGGCTCAGCGGTCCTGGATAAGTTCAACGCCAGCCTGCGCTAATTCCTACGACGCATGATTGCGGGGACCGGGCGGTTATTCTTCCGGTGCTTCGACGATCGGATCGTAGCGGTTGGCGTCGAAGCCGAGCAGATTCCACGATTGCAGCATGTGCGGCGGCAGCGGAGCACTGACATCGATGATGCCGGCGCGCGGATGCGGCACCACAATGCGGCGGGCGAGCAAATGCAGCTTGTTCTGCATGCCGCCGGGCAATTCCCAGTTTTCCAGCGAAAAATATTTCGGA
>JASHSY010000025.1 GCA_030040825.1 Xanthobacteraceae bacterium | reverse complement strand
GCGCTCACGCGCAACGCCGCCGGCGGCAACGGCAATCTGCTCGCGCTCGCCGTCGATGCGGCGCGCGCCAAGGCGACCGTTGGCGAAATATCATTGGCGCTTGAGCAAGCGTTCGGGCGCCATCAAGCGGAGATCAAGGCGATCTCCGGGGTTTACAGGCGGGAGGCCGGCATGTCGGACGCCGTCGAGCGGGTGCTCAAGCGCGTCGCCGAGTTTGAGGACAATGAGGGTCGTCGGCCACGCATCTTGGTCGCCAAGATCGGCCAGGACGGTCACGACCGCGGCCAGAAGGTGATTGCGTCCGCGTTCGCCGATCTCGGCTTCGACGTCGATATCGGCCCGTTATTCGCCACGCCGATTGAAGCCGCCCGCCAGGCGGTCGAGAATGACGTGCACATCCTCGGCATCTCTTCGCTTGCCGGCGCCCATCTGACGCTGGTGCCGGAGCTCAAGGCCGAACTGGAAAAGAACGGCCGCAGCGACATCATGATCGTCGTCGGCGGCGTGGTGCCGCCGCAGGATTACGAAGCACTGAAGGAAGCGGGAGCCGAAGCGATCTTCCCACCGGGCACCGTCATCGCCGAAGCTGCCGGCAAGCTGCTCGATACGCTGAACAAGCGGCTGGGCCACAGCAAAGCGGCAGCGGAATAACGATCGCTCGTGCCGGGGTGCCCTATTGCGCCGCGGCCTCTTTGGCCGCCGGTGGCGTTTCGATCGGCCCGGCTGTCGGCGCCGGGCGCGGTGGGGGGCGGCGGCCAAGAGATTCATAGAACGAACGGAACGTCGGACTGGCACGCAGCGCATCCTGCCCGGCTGAGATGACCATATCCACTTGATCCGGCGGCAGCTTGAACGCGGTTTCGACGTGATTGAGTGCGGCAGCGCGCTGTGGCCCCAATTGATCGAAGGCGACGCGACCGACGAAAATCTTCACATCGCGGCAGTTCCATCCGGGCGGCGCGCCGTAGCGGCGGCGATCGGCGGCGGAAAGCTTGCAGCGCCAGTCGATCAGCGAGTCTTGCCAATCGGACATCGTATCCTGGAACGCCGAGTAACTGCCGACCGCGCCGGATTCAGTCGCGGTATCCGACGCCGCGGTAATCAAGGTAACGCCGGCAGGACCCTGCACGGTCTGCGACCAAGTTCCTGTGGGCGCGCGGCCGGCGTCGGCGACCATAAACAGCAAGCGCCGCAGTTTGACGGCCTCCTCCGGCTCGAGCGGACCATACGGCGTGCTCGACGCTTGTCGCGCGATGGTGAACCCCGCAAGCCCATAATTGTCGACGATGCCGCCGTCGAGCAGTTTGACATAACGCACGTCGCCGGAGTGATAGCGGTTCATGGCGTTGGCAAACAGCTTCAACAGCGGCGGCGAATCCGGATTGGTCCGTACGCGTTGCACCCAGTCCGGTAGCGGCTGATTGCAGCGCCCGGGAAAGCCTTCAATCACCACCGGCGTAAAGACTATCGGCACCGCCGCGGAAGCGGCGACCGCCAGCGAGATCGGATAGCTGGAAAGATCGCTGCACAACGCGCCGAAAATTACCCGGCCGAAAACGAAGGGCGTGCGGTCGTAGATGTCGGAAGCGTTGATCCAGATGTAGGGGCGGCGCTGGCGCAGCAGCGATTTGAACGTCGCGTGATCGAACAGATTGTCGTCGAGCCACTTCGGAAACGCAGTCGGGTCGTTGATGCCGCCTTGCAGGCCCTTGGCGACGCTCAACAGATTAAGGTTCATCTGCAGACCTTCTTCGGCGTTGCGCAGAAGAAAGCGCTGCTTGAAGTCGGCGAGAGCCCGACGCTTCTTCAGTCCGTAATACGCCGCCAGCACGGAGCCGCCGGAGACGCCGGTGATGAAATCGACGCGGTCGAGCAGCGTGGTCGACCGGTTGGGCACGCGGAATTCGTCCAAAGCGGTCAAGACGCCGTAAGAAAACGCCGCTGCGCGCGTGCCGCCGCCGGAGAAAGACAGCGCGACGACGGTGTCCTCGTAATCGGTCTCGACATCGCGATCGAATTGCGTCGCGGAAGGCGCGCCGGGCGGCAATGGCTGATTGATCGGATCGTTATGGATTTGCGCGCAGGAGGCCAGCAGGGCGGAGCACACAAAGATGCGCCCGGCACGTACGCAACGCTGCCACCACCCCACCATCATTAACCAACGGTTATCGGCGGATCGCTCCGCACCCGTCAAGAAAACCCCACGTCCGAAAACCGCGCTTTTTCTTTGAGGTTAATGGCATTTGCGGGCCGATTTTTGGCGCTGCTGTCGATAGACGCAACGCGCCAGGTCGGTTGTAAATTTGATTTGCCTATCCGAACGTCCTGCGCTGGCCGGCGCGAGCAAATAGTGCGGACCGGATTCGCCTGCCGCCTCAATGCGCTAGTCGCGATGCGCAAAACATCAAACAACAAAAGCCCAGATTTTTCCGTGAATTCTCACGCAGAATCAGCCGGAAAGGCGCGTCATTGCGTGACAGAAGTATGACTGGGCACAATCGATGGAACTCCGGGGCGGCTGGATTTACCGCTGCTCAGAGATGGCGTTCGTTGCAGAAGTCGTTCAACCGACCCAGAAATCCAGAAAAAAATTCACCGACCGTTTACCCAGCGCTTTCGAATCCGGACGGAATCTCCGATACTTGCGCGTTCCCCTCCCGATTCGTCCCCGCAATCCCCACATTTAGTGGGTTGTCAATGAATTGGTACTAAGTCTTGACGGACGCGACGGGCTTGGCCTAGCCTCACAAAGTTCGGCGCGCGGGTACCGAGTTCGCCGGGCTCTCCAAAAAGGGTTCGTGGGAGTGCTCCGTGCCGCCGTGGCACGCGCGTGGACTTTTGCGCCCTGGAGACCGCCCGGACGGCAGAAAAATAGCCTGCGGCAACAGCCGGACGGGTACGGGTGGCAAACAGAAGGCTGGTGCGAGGCGCGACGCCGGTGGAGCTCAATCCACCGCGCGGGGACCACGTCGGCGACTTATATTGCGGGTGTGACCCGCTGGGCCGCCGGCAAATAGAAACACAAAAGACTAGGGGCAGAAAATGCGGATTGAGCGGCGCTACACCAAAGAGGGACGGTCACCTTACGCGGAGATCGCGTTCCGCCTCACCGTGAGCGAAATCCGCAACCCGGACGGCTCCGTCGTCTTCCACGCCGACGACGTCGAAGTGCCCGAGCTTTGGTCGCAGGTCGCCTCCGACGTGCTGGCGCAGAAATATTTTCGCAAGGCCGGCGTGCCCGCGCGGCTCAAAAAGGTCGAGGAAGAGACCGTCCCCTCCTGGCTGTGGCGCAGCGTCGCCGACGAGGCCGCCCTTGCCGAGTTGCCGGAGAAAGACCGCTACACCGGCGAACAATCCTGCAAACAAGTGTTTGATCGGCTGGCCGGCACGTGGACCTATTGGGGCTGGAAGGGCGGCTACTTCTCTTCGGAAGCCGACGCGCAGGCCTTCTTCGACGAGCACCGCTACATGCTGGCGATGCAAATGGTGGCGCCGAACTCGCCGCAATGGTTCAACACCGGACTGCATTGGGCCTACGGCATCGACGGCCCGAGCCAGGGCCATTTCTACGTCGACTTCAAAACCGGCGAGCTCGTGCAGTCGGCCACCGCTTACGAGCATCCGCAGCCGCACGCCTGCTTCATCCAGTCGATCGCCGACGATCTCGTCAACGAAGGCGGCATCATGGATTTGTGGGTGCGCGAAGCGCGCCTGTTCAAATACGGCTCCGGCACCGGCTCGAATTTCTCCAAGCTGCGCGGCGAAGGCGAGAAGCTCTCCGGCGGCGGCAAGTCGTCAGGCCTGATGAGCTTCCTCAAGATCGGCGACCGCGCCGCGGGCGCGATCAAGTCGGGCGGCACCACGCGGCGCGCCGCCAAGATGGTGATCCTCGACGCCGACCATCCCGACGTCGAGGCGTTCATCGACTGGAAGGTGATCGAGGAGCAGAAGGTCGCCAACCTCGTCACCGGCTCAAAGATCAACCAGCGCCATCTGCGCGCGATCCTCAAAGCGTGCGTGAATTGCGAGGGCTCCGGCGACGACTGCTTCGATCCGGAGAAAAATCCGGTACTGCGGCGCGAGATCAAGGCGGCGCGCAAAAACCACGTGCCGGACAATTACATCCGCCGTGTGATCCAGTTCGCCAAACAGGGCTATACCGACATCCACTTTCCGATCTACGACACCGATTGGGATTCGGAGGCCTATCTCACCGTCTCCGGTCAGAATTCCAACAACACGGTGCGGGTGACCGACGAATTCCTCAAAGCGGTCGAAGCCGATCGCGACTGGGATCTGTTCTGGCGCACCAGGGGCGGCAAGATCGCCAAGACCGTGAAGGCGCGCGATCTGTGGGAGAAGATCGGGCATGCCGCCTGGGCGAGCGCCGATCCGGGCCTGCAATTCCACACCACGATCAACGACTGGCACACCTGCGCCAATTCGGGGCCGATTCTCGCCTCCAATCCGTGCTCGGAATACATGTTCCTCGATGACACGGCGTGCAATCTCGCCTCGCTCAATCTGCTGGCGTTCCGAAATTCACCCTCCCCTGCACGGGGGGGCGCGAGCAGCGACGGCAGCTTCAACATCGAAGGCTACGAGCACGCCGTGCGGCTGTGGACCATCGTGCTCGAAATC
>JASHSY010000187.1 GCA_030040825.1 Xanthobacteraceae bacterium | reverse complement strand
CGATCGGATCGAGATAAGCGAGGAGATCACGTTTGACGCGACCAGCGGGAGTCTGCGCCAGCGCCGGCTCAAACGGCTCGGGGCGATCACGCTCAGCGAACGGCCGATGCCGGTCGAACCGAACGAAGCTGCCGCGCGCATCCTTGCCGAAGGCATCGCGCGGCTTGGCGTTGAGCGGCTGCCCTGGACCAAGGCGCTGCGGCAATGGCGCGACCGCGTCATGTTTTTACGCCGCGCCGAAGGCGACACCTGGCCCGATTTATCAGACGGAGCCCTTGCCGGCGACCTCGATTGGCTGGCGGGATTGTTTGCCGGCAGGACGTCGCTTGCTGACCTTGCGGCTGATGAGTTCGCCGCGGCCCTCGCCGCCCGCCTGCCCTACCCGCTGCAGCGCCGGCTTGCGGCCGAGGCGCCGACCCATTTCACCGCGCCAACCGGATCGCAAGTGCCGATCGACTATGAGGCCGATGGCGGCCCGAAAATATCGATCCGCGTCCAAGAGCTTTTCGGCCTTGGACGGCATCCCTCGATCGCCGGCGGAAAAGTCGCGCTGCTGGTGGAGCTTCTTTCGCCGGCGCACCGCCCGGTACAAATGACCCGCGATTTGCCTGGCTTCTGGCGGGGCAGCTACGCGACGGTGCGCGCTGAAATGCGCGGCCGCTATCCCAAGCATCCCTGGCCGGCCGATCCGCTGACCGCTCTACCGACGCGCCGGGCCAACAAGCGCAGATAGTGCAACCATTCCGAACGCGCGATGTTTAGGCTATTGCTGCGTAGCACCGATTCCTTTCGAGCGACGAATGTTTCCCAAACCGAAACCTCAGCTTAAGCCGAATACCTACGCCTACGAATCCGAGCCGATGGTCAAAGCCACCGGCTTTCGCGAGTACGACGCCCGCTGGCTGTTTGGCAGCGAGATCAACTTGATGGGTGTAGAGGCGCTGGGGCTGGGGCTCGGCACGCTCATTCACGAACTGGGCGTTAGGCCGGAGATCGTCACCGGGCACGATTTCCGCTCCTATTCGGCATCGATCAAAATGGCGCTGACCAACGGACTGATGGCCGCCGGCTGCAAAGTACATGACATTGGGCTTGCGGTGACGCCGATGACCTACTTTGCCCAGTTTGCTCTCGACATTCCCTGCGTTGCCATGGTCACGGCTTCTCACAACGACAATGGCTGGACCGGCGTGAAGATGGGCGCCAACCGTCCGCTCACCTTCGGTCCAGATGAGATGACGCGCCTGAAGGACATTGTGCTCAACGGCCGCTTCAGGACGCAGGACGGCGGCGCTTACGCCTTCGTGGAAAATTTTCCGGCGCGTTACATCGCCGACCTCACAGAACGCCCTAAGCTCAGGCGGCGGCTGAAGGTCGTGTGCGCCTGCGGCAACGGCACCGCTGGCGCGTTCGCGCCGCAGGTGCTTGAAAAGGTGGGGTGCGACGTGGTGCCGCTCGATTGCGAGCTCGATCACACATTTCCGCATTACAACCCGAATACCGAAGACATGAAGATGCTGCATGCCATGCGCGAGGCGGTGCTTGCGAGCAAGGCCGATGTCGCGCTGGGCTTCGACGGCGACGGCGACCGCTGTGGCGTCGTCGATAACGACGGCGATGAGATTTTCGCCGATAAGGTGGGCGTCATGCTGGCGCGCGACATCTCGGCGCAACACAAAAGCGCGCTTTTCGTCACCGACGTAAAATCGACCGGTTTGTTCATGACCGATCCGGTGCTGATCAAAAATGGCGCCAGGACCGACTATTGGAAGACCGGCCATTCCTACATGAAGCGCCGGGTCAACGAGATCGGCGCTATCGCCGGCTTCGAAAAATCCGGCCATTTCTTTTTCAACAAACCGTTCGGCCGTGGTTATGACGATGGACTGATCTTTGCGCTTGCGGTCTGCGACATGCTCGATCGCAATCCCGGGAAGAGCATGGCCGATCTAAAAAACGCTTTGCCAAAGACCTGGTCGTCGCCCACCATGTCGCCGCACTGTGCCGACGAAGAGAAATACGCAGTGGCCGACGCGGTGGTGAAGCATTTCCAGGCGGAGCAAAAAAAGGGCGGCAAGGTTGCCGGCCAGCCGATCCGCGATCTGGTGACGGTCAACGGCGTGCGCGTGACGGTCGAGGATGGCACCTGGGGGCTGGTTCGCGCTTCATCCAACAAACCGGAGCTGGTGGTGGTGGTCGAAAGCCCGGTGTCCGAGGCCCGGATGCGCGAGATGTTCGCTGCGGTCGATGCGGTGCTGCGCACCCACAAGCAAGTCGGCGCATACAATCAGACGATCTGACGACGGGTTGCGGCGAGAGCTAGTTGTCCGAAACTTAGGTCTCCCCGCCAGGGTCGTCGGTCACCGCCAGACCTGCCGCTATCCGGCCAGATCGGCGGGGCGATTTGCCGAGCCGCGGCGCCATCACCGCTTTTTCAACCTCGGCGTTGCCGCATTCGGGACAGGAGATCTCGCCGGCCTTTTGCTGGGCCTCGAACCCCTCCCCGTCACGGAACCAAGCTTCAAATTCGTGGCCGCGGGCGCAACGCAGCATAAATAAAATCATCGCTACCACCTCCGAGTCGTGCGATGTACTCGGCTGTTCACGTTATTTGCAGTCGGCCGCCGCTAATGCAAGAGAGCACGCGATCGCCTCAGCCCGCAACGGCCCCGTCCGCCTGGGTCACCCGCTTTTTGCCGCTGATCAAGCCAGGCGGTCTTGTGCTCGATCTCGCGGCCGGCAGTGGCCGGCATGTCCGTCTGCTGCGCGACCGCGGATTTGCCGTTTGCGCGGTCGACCGTGATACCACGGCCCTGTCGGCGTTCGCAGGGCCGTGTTGCGAGGTGCGCCGGATCGACCTCGAAACCGGCGACCGTATTGAGCTTGGCGACGATTACGACGGAATCGTTGTCACCAATTACCTGCACCGCCCGCTGCTCCCGGCAATTGCTCGCGCTCTCGCGCCGGCCGGTGTGCTGATCTACGAGACCTTCGCGCGTGGCAACGAACGCTTTGGCCCGCCGCGTAACCCCGATTTCCTGCTTCGCCCCGGAGAGCTGCTCGAAGCTTTTGCAACACTGACGGTCGTCGCCTTCGAACAGGGAGAGGTTTTGACGCCCAAGCCCGCAGCGATCCAGCACCTTGCCGCTATACGCGGCCCAATCGGCCCGCTGCCGGAAGCAGTGGGATCGCGCTAACACTCAGCCGCTACAGCGCTGCAATTACCGTTATTGCAGTGCGTCTCCGCCTGTTAAATGTGGCCGCAATAGCGGGCTCAGCGCTGAGCAGCGGGATCAGCGCCAAGCAACGATCCTGAAAACGCACATCGCGCTGCGAGACGATTTGCTCCATTTGTTGGCGTAATCTGCTCATCCCGCCATCGCGATCGATGACGTCAAGCAGTTTTACGAAGCCAAGCCAGTGATGCGGGGCAAGTGGTTTGTCCTTGCGCGCATCGAGCGTATTGCCGATCTCATCGATGAAATCCCGGAGCACAGTCATTAGCCGCGTCAAACCTCCTCAAATACGTCGATCTCGACGGCGCCGGGCAACATGGCGCGCCAAGCGGTCAGATAGGATTGGAACCGCATGTCGCTCGCAATCGACTGCCGGTTCAGCTCGAAGCTTTCCGGCGCCTCGTATTCGATCACCTGAATGAACTTCGCAGGATCGTCGGCATTGCGCAAAAGCCTAAGCTGGGCGTTGCCAAATGCCTGATAGAAGGGCGCCGAAGCTCGCATCATCGCGGAAAGTTGGTCAGAGTCGGCGCCAGGCATGGTGAACCGCAAATGCAGCGTGCGCTTTACCTTGGGTTCGTCGTTTGCCATCGCCTGCATTCCTTACCAGGACCGCGAAGTCGGGCCCACCCGTGACCGCTGCTTACTTCTACTTAAATGTCTCACGGAAAGCGTGCGCCGGGTAGACACCGAGTATTTTTAACGTGCGCGGCTGCGACACGAATTCAAGCTCTTCGAGCGCCAGTTGCAAGGCCCGCTCCTTGGGGTGGCCTTGAACGTCGGCGTAGAATTGGGTGGCGGCGAAGCTGCCTTCGACCATGTAGCTTTCGAGCTTGGTCATGTTGACGCCGTTGGTGGCGAAACCGCCGAGCGCCTTGTAAAGCGCCGCCGGGATATTGCGCACCTGGAATACAAAGGTGGTGATAACCCGCTTCTCCCTGCGGCTTGCCCATTGCGGCTTGCGCGCCAATATGACGAAGCGTGTGGTGTTGTGTTTGTCGTCGGCGACGTTTTTCTTGAGGATTTGCAGTCCATAGATCTTCGCGGCGAGCTTGGTCGCCAATGCGGCCCGCGAGACATCATCCGCCTCCGCTACTTCGCGAGCGGCGCCCGCCGTATCGGCGGCGACCACTGCCGCGATACGGAGCTTGCGGATGATGTTGCGGCACTGGCCGAGCGCGTGCACGTGGCTCTCGACGGTCTTGATGGTGCGCAATGTAGCACCCTCTGGCGCCATAAGCTGGTGCTGTACAGGGAGGAACCATTCACCGACGATATGCAACCCGGAACGCGGCATCAGATGATGAATATCCGCCACTCGGCCGGCGATCGAATTGTCAATCGGGATCATTGCAAGCTGCGCTCGCCCGTTTCGCACCGCCGCGAAGGCATCCTCAAAGGTCGGGCACGGCATCGGCAGATAATTACGACACGCCTCGCGGCAGGCGATGTGCGAATTGGCGCCGGCCTCGCCCTGAAATGCGATTCGTTTGCGTTTGCTCATGACCGTCCCGATAGCATGGCGCGAGCACGCGCCAAATCCTCCGGCGTATCGACACCGAGCGGGGCTATATCGACGAGCGCAACGTCGATGCGCATGCCGGCTTCGAGCGCACGCAATTGTTCAAGCTTTTCCCGCTTTTCCAGCGGCGACTGCGGAAGCTTCACGAACCGTTC
>JASHSY010000186.1 GCA_030040825.1 Xanthobacteraceae bacterium | reverse complement strand
ACAATTTGCCCGTTGTCGTTGGACACGCGAATCCCGCGCTCGCCGGTGACCGCAAGGATTTTTGCCTGAAGATTTCGCGCGTCGATGGCGACCTCGATATCGATGACCTTAACGAGTTTCATATTCTCGTCGAAGATCGAAATGTTGGTCGTGCCAATGCGTTTCCCCTGAATATAAAGCTTGCGATCGGTCATCGGCATCGCATCGGCGATAAACGGGCTGCCGACGACCGCCGAAGCAAACGGCGCGCCCATGTCTAAGGTCTTTGATTTATTTAGTGTAATTACCACCAACTGGACGTCTTCGGCCACCTGCGCGTCCGCCGCCCAGACTAACGTGCGCGACACGCCAACGAGCACCACAAGCACCGCCAGCACAGCCGACGCCACTAAACCGCGGCCGCTCTTGCTCACAGGCGTCAGCCAACCACGCTGAGACATAACATGCCCCCCGACGTGCAAGCCGTTATGTAGACCGCCATTCCCTCACGTCTAGAACGATCAATAGCGCCGGCATCCCCTGTCTGCCAAGCGCTATCCCGCCCGCTGCTCACACAACTGTACCGAGTGTGGCAATTCTATCACGCTCAAGCCGCAGCGCTACTCCTTGCTCGCGATACCGATTGGCAGGTCAAATCCCTCGACTCTGATCCCGCTATACACGGTAACGTGCCGCGTGTTTGACGGCGCCGGGGCACGCGCCGCCACGGGCGCTGACCGAGCGGCACTTAGATCCGCCTCGGTCACACGATGCAGATTTTCTGCTCCGACTTGGTCGGGTTGGCGAAGGATCAGTGACAGCCGACCAACATTCGTCGCCAGCAGGATTTTTTGCGCCTCCTCGGCGCTGACCTCCAGCGTCACGGCTTTTGCCACCGTCGCCTGTTCGGAACGCTCGCTGGTCACTTGATCGATGGCAAGCACCCTGGCCGACTGCAGAATGACGTCGGAATAACCCTCGCCGTTCTTGGTTTCCGCCTCGGTCCGGATCAAGACCACATCCACCCGATCCCCCGGCTGAATAAATCCCGCCACGCCGCGCACATCATCGACCCGAACGGTCACCGCGCGTTTTCCCGGATCAAGCGTCGTCGATAACGTCGCGCGCTGACCGGGGCTGGTGATTTTGGTACGTAGGACCGGCTCTTTGCGGGCGATCGCCGCCAGCGCCGTGCGCCGACCGTCCTTGAGCAAATCCTGCTTAGTGGCGTATGAACCGTCCGGCCGATCCGCCGCAGTCCACGCTATTTCGGTTAAATTATCCGCCGTCAGTTGCGTGCCAAACGCAATGGGCTTGGCGGCCACGACGATGGTACCTTCGCTACTCGCTTGACCGTGACTGACGAGCCAGTTGCGCGTCAAAATAGCGGCGATTCCGCCCAATACCACAGCAACGACGAGAACAACAACATTGTTAGCACGCATTGTGCAACCTCATGATGTGCGCCGTGGTTCGATGCGGATACGAACCACGGGCAACAGCGCTGAACAACAGATTGCGCAGCCGGCAGCAAATGACATCACGACGTTGACCCGTTAAGCGGCCCGGCTAGCAGGCCGTGCCGCTCAACGAGGTGCAGGCCGTGCTGAAGTTATTGTTGACGGCAACACCGATAGCAGTAATGGCCGCAATGGCGACAACGGAGATCAGCCCAAGCAGCAGGGCATATTCCACCATCGTCACTCCGTCCTCGTCCTTACGGAGCGAGTTAAGGAGACTCAAAAGCGTTCTCATACCTGACGTCCTCTTGAAATGAGGTTTACCGCCCCCAACTTCGAACGTCGGTTAGCAGGCG
The DNA here is from genome assembly GCA_030040825.1 of Xanthobacteraceae bacterium. Lineage (GTDB taxonomy): Bacteria > Pseudomonadota > Alphaproteobacteria > Rhizobiales > Xanthobacteraceae > BOG-931. The sequence continues at coordinate 3,333 of JASHSY010000186.1, read as the reverse complement.
GTGCCGCTCAACGAGGTGCAGGCCGTGCTGAACTTGTTGTTGACAGCGACACCGATGGCAGTGATGGCGGCGATAGCGACAACCGAGATGAGCCCAAGTAGCAGCGCATACTCGACCATCGTCACACCTTCCTCATCCTTACGCACGTTGTTGAGCAACTTTAATACTTTCGACATTACTGAACTCCCCTCGTGGGCCAAATGCCAAATTCCGCTCCTTGGAGGATGGACCGCGCCTGCCGAAGGAGTTTGTTGAATCGCAAACTGCCGATCAGCAATCAGCGATCATGGTGGATTCTTTTCGTTGAACTTTAAGTTGTCAAGGCACGGAAAATAAATGTTAATTATCGCTCGCCCAGGGCGGCAAAATGCACGCGCAATCGCTTGCAGCCGCTAACTCGCGCCAGCATTTGTTAGCGCTAAACGTGGTTGAATGTGCGGGGATCGTCGCGTCCTCATAAGGTAAGCCGTCGATCCAAAAGCGCGAAGATCCAATGCCGCGGCAGCGCTGATTGGCAATCTTCGAGGCTTGGCGCGTTTGCTGCGGTATACAAGTTTCCGCCTCCTCCCGGGGGGGGGTGGCCGAACCCCCTTACAAATTTACACCGCCGATAACGGGCGGCACTCGTTGGCGATGTAAGCTGGCTGACGCTGGCGAACGCCTCAGGATTGCGCGGAGCGGCAAAATTTTGGTCTAACATTAGACTCTAACATTAGACTAAGACTACGGCGTTATAGTCCCTTCGTGCCGGGCGAATTTGCTTGCTCCAATCCAACAATAGCTTCTTGCCTGCGACAGCCTTCGTCGTCGCCATTGTCTTCTATTCGTTTTTCTTATTGTTAGGTCCCTTCCCGCTGCAGGACGCCGATACGTTCTGGCACATCCGCACCGGACAATGGATCCTGGAGCACGCCGCAGTTCCATTCACCGATTTTTACTCGTACACGGCAGCCGGCAAGCCATGGAGCGATGCGCAATGGCTGGCTGAGATTTTTTATGCGCTAGCCTATAATTTGGCTGGTTGGCGCGGGGTCGTCATGTTGGCCGCCGCAACGATGGCCGCCGTGCTTGGCGCGTTATGCTTCTATTTGTTGCGGCGGTTCCGGTTCTCTGTCGCAATCGGGTTTGCCGTTTTAACCGCAGTCGCCACAACTCCGCATTATCTCGCCCGCCCTCACCTTTTTTCTTACCTCATTCTCGTGATTTGGATGAGCGCTTTACTTGATGCCTACGACGACGAAAAATTTGACTTGCCGCCGTTGCTCATTGTCGCGCCCCTAATGATTCTTTGGACCAACATCCACGGCAGTTTCACGCTTGGGCTGTTGCTTCTCTACATCTTTGCTGGCTGCTGCTTTTATCAAAGCTTCATTCGACGCAATTATCGCAAATGCCGGCGCCTCTTGGTTATGGCGGTAATGGTTTCGGTTTGCGCCCTGATAACACCGTACTTCCTCTCGACGGCGTTTATGACCCCTAAGCTACTCAGCATGAATTTCGCGCACCATTACATCGTCGAATGGCGATCGCCGGACTTTCAAGGCAGGACCTTTCGATTAGGTTACGTGGTTGCAATCTTTGTCGCCATTGCCGGCTTCGGCATTCGGCTGCGCGGACCAAGGCTGATTGCTTTTGGCGTGTTTATGGTTCTCGGTTTGAGCTATATCCGCGGCCTTATGATGTTTTTTTTCGTGGCTCCGATTATTCTGGCACGGCCCGCTGCCGCAGCCGCCGCTTACCTGTCACCACAAGACGACAAAGCCTCTGTAAATGATCGAAGGGTCGATCCAGTGCTGCGGTTTTTGCACAAAAGATCCCTCGCCTTCGTCGCCGGCGGCATAGCATTTGCCGCGCTAATCACCGTCTCGGCTTGGTGGCGGCAAGATATCGTGCCGTCCAAACGGATAACACCGAGTGCGGCAATTGATTTCGTGCGAGAAGCGAACATTACCGGGAACGTCTTTAATTGGTATGGCTTCGGTGGTTATTTGATTTTTTCCGACATCCCAACCTTCATCGACGGGCGGGCCGAACTATTCGGCGATGCGTTCGCCAGCAAATACTTCAATACTGAGAAACTGGTCGACATCAACAAGGCATTTGAGACACTTGACGAATATAAGGTAAGCTGGGTCGTTTTTCCTCCGCACGAGCCCCTCGCCCAAGCGCTTGGGCGAAGCGCAGCGTGGGACCGTGCATACTCAGACGAATATTCTGTCGTTTACGTTCGGAAAAGGTAGTCGCGTGGAAATGTTATGACCGGCGCCCGAATGCGAAAGGTAGTCTGCGGGCACCGGCGTTAGAATGTTGCACACTGCCGAGGCCATTGTTGGGTCGTGGATCATCTTCAGCGCGAACGAATCAATTGCCGATGTCTAGTACTCGTACCAGCGGCCGCCACCCGAACTCGTCACGCCCAGACGCAACGAGCCACGCGTAGCCTGATGCCAGCGAGCACCGCGTGCGATCTCCGCGATAGCCATGCTATATGCACAACGAACCCAATTTCTAAGACCGGATGACAAGGGAGCGAAGCGGCAATGCCGCTCCAAACTAACATTGATAAAGTAGTACAATCGCGGGTGAAGGTCGCCGCAAACGAGCGCGAAGCTGGTGAAACGCTTTCGAGAAATTTCGAGGCACTGAGCCTATTTCGCGTTGTGTTTTCGATTTACCTGCTCGGCGACTTTTTTATCACCGTCTACCCTTACTTTGCCGACCTCTATGGCGATGCCGGCGTGTTGCCGCTTTCGGTGCTGGCCGGCCACCGCGAAATACCCGGTCTTGTTTTGGTTTTACCGTTGTTGAAAGCCTTCGACTTCATACGATCGCGCACGCTGTTCGCTGTGCTTTATTCAGCCGCGATTTTCACCTTCGCGATCGGATACCGAACGCGCTGGTCGAACCTGCTCGCGTTCATCTTTAACAGCTACCTGTATTGGCGAAATCCCTATGCAAATTCGGGCGCGGAAACGCTAACTCACCTATTGCTGCTCTGGTGTCTGTTTCTGCCAATGTCCCGCTATTGGAGCTTCGACGCCGCGCTGGATCCGGAACCACGTAACCGTTGGTGGCCCGCGTTGCCATTCCTGGCGCTCCGTCTTCAAATCGCCTCACTGTATTTTTTTGCCGCCCTGTTCAAGCTTGCTGGCGAGCCGTGGCGAAGCGGTCTGGCACTTACCTGGGCGCTCCAGGACAATCAATTCGGGGCAACTTCAGCTGGTCTGTTTCTTGCTCGTCAGTCCCCGGAATTACTGCATACCCTCACCTACTCGATCATTGCCTTCCAACTTGCCTTTCCATTCCTGGTCTATTGCCCCTGGCGTAACGACC
>JASHSY010000185.1 GCA_030040825.1 Xanthobacteraceae bacterium | reverse complement strand
GTCGACAACGACTTTGGCCAAAACCGCGTGTCGGCCTTCTTTGCTTTCAAAGATCGCGCCCTTGACGACGCCGTTCTCGACGATCGGCGCTGTACACCACGCGTGAAGCAACAGCCGTACCTTGGCCTCGATAGCCATCCGCATCGACAGCGTCTTGAGCGCTTCGGGATCAATCGTCGGCGACCACGTAACGATGCCGTGGTAAGCCGCGGTTCGCTGCGCCCAATAGGCAGCCGTCGCGGCGTCGCGATTGCCCCAGTCCGTTCGCGCCGGTCCCTGGATCGCATCTTTTGGCAGTCGTTCCATGAATTCGTTGGCGAGACCGCGGATGACGAGCCGCCCCGACCAATCCGTCATGCGGTCGATCCAGATGACAAGGCCGCCGGTGGAAAGCCCGCCCAGCTGGTTGTAGCGCTCGACCAACATCACCTCGGCGCCAACCCGTGCCGCGGCGATTGCGGCAGCCGTTCCAGCCGGGCCGCCGCCGACCACAAGCACGTCGGTTTCGGCAAAGACCGGAACGTGACGCGCGGGCTCAAGGATTGTTTTGGCGGGACGCTCGGTCCGCGCTCGGCCGCTGCCGGCAAACAGCTCAATGCCCTGCGCGTTGCCGATGCTACTACTGTAATTGCCGCTGCCCGGCGGATCGCGGAAAACTTCGCTCTCGCGGGTCGCCCGTAAGCTCGGCTCGGCGTCTTTGCCGTTCGTCATACGCTCGAACTTAAGGCCAAGGGAAATCGTCATCAACCGGGCCGGGCGCGCTGCTCAGCTCTTTTGCCGTCAAAGCCCGCGCCGGCCGTGGGGGCCGAAGGTGGAAAAGAGGCCCGGTTTTATCAAACCGGGCCCCCCCGTTATGCTCACCGACGCTCAGACCGAAGTCGGCGAGCGGTGTGTCCGTACCGCAGCCGGCGTTACCAAAAGCCTATTTCAATTCGGTAGAAACGCCATCAATGTACTTTCGCCGCGGAGGCGTCCACCACGAAGGCGCCGAATGTCGTCAGGACGGGCCATGGCCTGATACCTGCTCGGTGAAGATTTCGTGAAACCGATCGCCGAAAAACAATTACTCCGCGGAAAGCAAGCACAGAATGGCTGCGCCCAGAGCCTCAATATTGAGGTCAAGAGGGCGTTCAGCCGGAGACTCTGAGTATACTAATGGCAAAAGCAACTGATTCGCGGACGCTAAACTCGTGCGCAGCGGTTGATAATCGATCTTATAGCGGTACGAGATGGACGCTGAGACGAATGTAGTTCTGAAAACGGAAAACGGTTGGGCGATCCTGCCGTCTTCGCTTAAGCGATCGGATCACACGCCACGCTTCAATCTGACTTTCCCCACATACTTAAGTACGGATATCGGCGCCCAATATTTGGCCGCCAACGAATCCGGCAACGGATATGAGGTACCGACCCGAAATCTCATCGAACGCACATTGAAGCGTGGTGACTTATTTGTGGACGTCGGTGCGCACTGGGGACTCTTTACTCTGCAAGCCGCTACGCATCCTGCCGGAGAAATCGAAGTAATCTCGTTCGAGCCGGAACTGGTGAATGCGCTGATACTCTCCGAAAATGTTGCCAAGAATAAATTGTTGGAGGTCGTCACCGTGATCGGTGCGGCCTGTGGAGATCGATACGACTTGGCGCCGCTGACGACGAACTCCACAATGGGCCACAGCATTCGCGGCGTGGGTCTGCCGTCGAATGCAATAAAGGGGCCGACAAAATGGGTTCCGGTGGTTACCTTGGATGAGGCATTGGCACATTTGCAAAAGCGGGTTGAACGGCGGGTTGTTCTCAAGATCGACGCCGAAGGGTTTGAGCCGCAGATCATTGCTGGAGCCAGATCGCTACTTCGCAGCGGTCGGGTAGCCTTGATCATATGGGAATGGGGCGCTGCTTTCGCCGAAGGGCGGGCACACGGGGCTTTGCTGGATATGGTCGGTTTTCTGAGCGAATGTGGATTTCAGCACTTCCAGCCGCCGGGACATGAGGCCGATGGCCTCTTAAGCAAGTTGGACTTGGACACAGCCTATTTGGGAAATGTTTTCTCCTTCGCACCGCAGGCAGGTGGCGGTGCTACGGTAATGCCGGCTTAGAACTAGTCGTATCCCGCTGAGCAGGACACCGAGTGGCGAGATGATGGGCGTCCGCTCAGCGGCCGTCCGGCGTGCGCAGTCCGAACCAGGCATCGCGCACCTGCTGGTAATGCACCATCGGATCGTAGATTGAAACCGGCAATCGCAGTTCTTGCGCGGAAAGCCGACCGACCGCTGAGAGCAGACTATAAGACGCCACAACGCGATCATGCTGCGCCGTTATCAAGCTGACGCGCGCATTCACCAACGTTTGCTCGGCGTTGAGTACGTCGAGCGTCGTACGCTGTCCGGCTTGTGCTTCGTTGCGGACGCCATTCAGAGCTCGCTCGGAAGCTTCGTTCTGCCGTACAGCCGCTTCGACTTCCGCTTTCGCCGCGATCAATTGTCCCCAGGCCTGCACGACATTGGCGCGGGTCTGATCGCGCACCTGATCGACGCTTAAACGCTGTTGCGCGACTGTCTCCTTGTCGAGCCGGATAGCGGAATATTCGGCGCCGCCCTGATAGATCGGCACCGTGAGATTGAGCACCGCGGTGCCCAAAAACAGATTAGGCGTCAAAATGTTTGGATAGTTTTGTTGCTGGATAGAGCCTTGCAGCGCGAGCGTCGGCAACAACGCACCTTCGGCGATCTTCACCTGCAGCTGCGCGACGTCGACACCGTAGATTGCCGCGGTGATCGCCGGATTCTCTGCGGTGCCGACCGTAATCGCTGCCTCCAGGGTGGTCGGGGCAAGACGGTCAACCGGCGAAGTAGCCGCGAGATTACTCGGGTCGACGCCGATGATGCGCCGATAATTTGCTCGCGTCGTCATCAGCGTGGATTCGGCTGCATGCAAGGTTGCTTCGCCGGCCGCCAACTGTGCTTCGGCCTGCGCGACGTCAGTCGACGTCACCTGGCCGGCAGTAAATCTGTTCTGTGTATCCTTCAGCGTGTGCTGCAAGACGCGAACGTTGTTCTGCTGCACCTCAAGATTGGCTGTGTCGCGCGACACGTCCATGTAAATGGTCGCCGCCGACAGCAGTACCGACGCTTCCATCATGCGCAGCGTTTCTCGAGACGCCGAAACTTGACTTTCGGCCTTGCGCACCTGGTTGGCGGTCTGCTGGCCGTTGAAAAGCGTTTGCTGGCCGGTGAGCCCGGCCGACCACGGATTGGTATAGCCTTTGACATTGTACGAGACACCGGCGGGCAGGTTTGGCGGAATTGGGGGAATAACGCCCGACTCGTTGGTGAACTGCCTGCCCACCGATGCGGTCGCCGACAGCGTCGGCCGATATCCGGACAGCGCCTGCGCCACGCCCTCATCGCTCTGACGGACGATGGCGCGTTGCGCGTTGAGTTGCGGATTGCCCTGATAGGCACGCGCCAGCGCCGATTGCATTGTCTCCGCGTTCGTTTGGCACGGCGCTGCGGCGATAGCCGCGAAACTGGTTGCAACCGCCAACGTGCGGCCGGCCCAGCGGAACGCGGATCGCGAGCGTTTTTGAGCCCCGGAAACAATAACGCGACGCGTCACAACCAGCCCCGTTTACGCGCCGAAACATTAACGTGAGGGTATGCGCCTTACAAGGTTTTGGGCGGTGCCGAACACTCCGATTGAGTCGCGTCGAAGCGGGGGCGGGCAAGTACGCGAAGTTCCCGCAATCCGAGCGACAATGTAGCGAAAAACAGCGGAAGTACGAAGTATAGCGCGCGAAATGTAATGAGCGCCGCCAAAAGCTCCTCGCGTTGAAACTGCGCGAGCCCGATCAACATCGTCGCCTCAATGACGCCAAGACCTCCGGGAGCATGGCTGACCGTCCCGAGGAGCGTAGCGGTCAGAAAGGTGACGAGGACGGTCACCAGACTGACCGCTGGGGCGGCCGGCAGCAACATAAACATGGCAAGTGTCACCAGGCTCAAATCCACCCCGCCGATGCCGATCTGCACCAGGGTGAGGCGTGGGTCGGGGAGCGTCAGGCGCCAGCCGGACCAACCCACGGTGCGCGATCGCGGTGCGAGCCATGCGAGATAGCAAACAATGCCGAACAATCCGGTCAGGCCCAGCGCCCGGTTGACCCAGTGCGGCAGATGATCGACGGCACTCGCCGCTGCCGGTGCAAACGCAATGGCGCTACCGAGCAGCAAGATATTGCCGAGGCAAAAGGTCATCCCGGTCACGACGGCAATCTTGGCAACGTCGGCAACGGTCAGACCCCAATGCGCGTAGATGCGCAACCGGATCAGGCCGCCGGTCAGCACGGCGGCGCCGAGGCTGTGACCGATTGTCGAACTGGTGAAGCTTGCAAGCGCAGCTGCCGAGTAGGGGACCTGGTTGTGTCCGATCGTGCGCAGCGCGAACAGATCGTAGAAGGTCAGCGTGAAATAGCCGGCGATCACAAAAGCGCCGGCAGTCGCGATTTTTTTGATCGATTGCCCATCGAGCGCCGCCAGGATTTTGTCGGCGTCGATGTCGCGCAGGAGTTGATAGAGAACAAAGGCTGCCGCCGCGAGGAGCGACAGGCTGATCGCAGCGCTGATGGTGCCGCGGCCGAGCCTGGATGTGATCGTCTGCGCGGTGCTGCTCGTCACGATTTGCCGCGCAAGCTCTCATTAAACTGTAACAGCAGTGTTACGCGAGCAAGCAAATAAACTAGGCGTCCGCAGCGGTCCGTCACACGTTCGAGACATGAAATGGCAATGGTTGTCGCAGATGATTCGCAAACAAGGGGCGGCTGTCGCCGCAGGCTCGATGAAGGTTCTTGTTGCTACCGATGCCTGGCATCCGCAGGTCAACGGCGTGGTAAGAACCTTGGGAGCAATGGCGCCAGCGGCAGCCAAACTCGGCGCCACCATCGAATTTCTCTCGCCGGAAGGCTTCCCGACCTTTCAGTTGCCGACCTATCCCGGCCTTCGGCTTGCGTTGCCGCGCGGGCGGAAAATCGCCGAGCGTATCGATGCGGCGAAGCCGGATGCCATCCATATTGCGACCGAAGGTCCGATTGGGTTTGCCGTGCGCGCCTACTGTCGCCGTCGCGGGCGGCCGTTCACTACCAGCTACACGACGCGTTTTCCGGAATACATTTCCGCCCGCTCGCCGATTCCTGAAAGCTTGGTCTATGCGATCCTGCGCTGGTTCCACGGCCGAGCGAGCGTGACAATGGTGGCGACCCCATCGTTGATGCGCGAACTGAGCGCGCGCGGTTTCGGTCACCTGGGCATGTGGACGCGCGGCGTGGACGTCGAACTGTTCCGGCCCGACCGGGCGATCGGTCTTAGTTTGCCGCGTCCGATTTTTATGACCGTCGGCCGCGTCGCGGTCGAAAAAAATCTGCAGGCGTTTTTGTCACTCGATCTTCCCGGCAGCAAGGTGGTGATCGGTGAGGGGCCGGCTAAAGCGAAACTCAAGCGCGATTTTCCCGATGCGAAATTCCTTGGGCCGCTGGAGAACGGGACGCTCGCCGCTCATCTTGCCGCTGCCGACGTCTTCGTCTTTCCAAGCCGTACCGACACCTTTGGCATTGTGCAGCTGGAGGCGCTGGCGAGCGGCGTGCCGATCGCCGCTTTTCCGGTGACCGGTCCGAAAGACGTGGTCGGCGTCCAGCCGATCGGTGTCCTTAACGAAGACCTCCGCCACGCGTGCCTGGGAGCATTGCAGCTTAACCGCGATGCCTGCCGTAAATTCGCGCTGGATTATTCCTGGGAGAACAGCGCCCGGCAATTTCTCGGCCATGTGTGCAATGTTATCGGCCGCGGCGACCGCGAATTGGAACGAGCGACGTCATTAGTCGAAACCGCTCCGGGCTGACGGTCGGACGCGTACCGCAACGAAAGGATGGGAATGAGCCACTTTTTACATACTGAGCTCGATGCGCAAACGGTCACCAGGGCCTATGCCCGCTGGGCACCGGTTTACGATTTGGTGTTTGGCGCCGTGTTCGAACGCGGACGCCAGGCGGCGATTGCGGCGGCCCAACGCATCGGCGGTCGCATTCTGGAAGTCGGAGTTGGGACCGGCATCTCACTGCCGGAATATTCGCGGGATTGCCGCCTGTGCGGCGTCGATATTTCCAAGCCGATGCTGCGCAAGGCGCAGGAGCGCGTCGCGGAATTCGGATTGCATAACGTGGAAGGGCTTTGGGTAATGGACGCCGAGCATTTGTCCTTCCCCGATGATTCATTCGATGTCGTTGTCGCGCAATACGTGGTGACGACCGTGCCGAATCCGGAAGCCACGCTCGACGAATTCGCCCGGGTGCTGAAGCCGGGCGGCGAGATCGTGCTGGTCAGCCGCGTCGGCGCCGAAGCCGGCTTGCGGCGCTCGCTCGAACATTGGTTCGCTCCGGCGGCGCGCAAGCTTGGTTGGCGGACTGAGTTTCCTTTCGGGCGTTACGAAACCTGGGCAGCGCGGACCCACGGGATACGACTGGTCGAACGGCGGCCGATGCCGCCGCTCGGGCATTTTTGCCTCATTCGCTTCACCAAGGAAGGTGATGCGAGCGCCACGCGGACGTCACATTGATTGCCGCCGGCGCGGCATTCTTCAACGTGACGTTTGTTTGCTGTCATAGGGGATTCATCGAATCGCCATAGCTACAAGCGATGAATTTTACGGGGGAGACAGATGGACGGTTTTCTCGCCGCGCTGCGCACGCAACGCTGGGATGACCACCGTTACTACCATCACAGCCGTATCAATCAGTCGTTGCATTTCGTCAGCGCGATCAGCTTTCTGTTTTCATATGTGATGATCTTCAAGGATCCGGCGATTTCGGCGTTGGCTGGCTGGCTGGTAGCAATGACCACGCGGCAGTGCGGTCATTTTTTCTTCGAGCCCAGGGATTACGACGAGGTCAATCAAGCCACCCACGAATACAAGGAAGAGATCAAGGTTGGCTATAATCTTCGGCGCAAGCTCGTGCTGATCGGCATATGGGCGGCCTCGCCGGCGGCGCTCTATCTCGATCCGACCCTGTTCGGCCTGTTCGCGGTTCCGCTAAGCATGGCAGATTTCGTTCGCAACGTAGCGGTGATCTGGCTCGCGGTCGGTATCGGCGGCGTGCTGTTCCGTACCATCCATTTGTTCCTGATCGAGGACGTGGAGACCGGGCTGGTCTGGGCGACGAAAATCCTCACCGATCCGTTTCACGACATCAAGCTCTACCACAAGGCTCCGCTTGCGCTTTTGCGCGGCGAATGGATCGACCACGGTATCGGCCGCGAGGTCGCCGCGTGGAACGAAGACGAGCCTGAAGAAGCGCCGCATCTCACCTAGGCGCAACCAAGCTCGCGCGATGCCGTTGCAAAAACAAACGGTGGGCGATCATTTCTTTGAGGATCATCCACTTGATCGATGCGTTGGTCATGGCCTCGTTGCGCCACCACCATCCGTCTTCGTTCATGGCGCGTACGGCAGCGACGAAGCGACGTGCAACCTCGTCGAAATCGGCATCGGTGTAATCGAGGCTGAAGATCAGCCGCCCGGTCCCGACCCAGCTCAACGCCAGCCCTTCGGCGCGCAGGTAATATTGCAGCAACCAATTATAGCGCGATGGCTCGCGGTAGCAGACCGTCCAGATCGAGGACATGTATGCGACTTCGACCGGCAGTTCCTCCGCACACAGGCGTTCGTTGAGCCGCCGCGCGCGCTCGGCCCAAGTCCAGTCGAGGTCACGATAAGTCGCCTTGCCTTCCGACGTTTGCAAGTAGCGCAGAAACTCATTCATCGCCGCCATGACGTAGGGATGCGAATTAAATGTCCCGCGGGCGAAGCAGATGTCCGCGGGACGGTCGTCGCGAAAGCGCTTCATCAGGCGACTGCGACCGCACACCGCGCCGATCGGCAACCCGCCGCCAAGCGTCTTTCCGTAAGTCACAAGGTCGGCTCGCACGCCGAAATATTCCTGGGCGCCACCGCTAGCGAGGCGGAAGCCGACGAATACTTCGTCGAAGATGAGGACGATTCCGCGCTCATCGCACACGGTACGCAGGCAGGCGAGCCAGTCGGCATAGGCTTGCCGGTCGAAACGCGCGGTGCGGGTAGAGTCGACCAGCGTGCCATCGTTCGGCGGCGAAGCGTTCGGATGCATCGCCTGCAACGGGTTGACGAGTACGCAGGCGATATTGTTGCGCGTGCGCAGCACGCGCAATGCATCCTCGGACATCTCGGTCAACGTATAGGTTTCATGCGCCGGAACCGGATTGCCGACGCCGGGCTGCACATCGCCCCACCAGCCGTGATAGGCGCCGCAGAACCGCACCAGATGCGAGCGTCGCGTGTGATAGCGCGCAAGCCGGACTGCTTGCATCACCGCTTCGGTGCCGGACATATGGAACGATACTTCGTCGAG
>JASHSY010000184.1 GCA_030040825.1 Xanthobacteraceae bacterium | reverse complement strand
AGGCAGGGGAGACTGAACATGGCGACGGTAAGCGCCAACAAACTCGAATTACTGCAGATCGCGGACGCGGTTGCCCGCGAAAAGGCGATTGATCGCAAGATCGTGCTTGGCGCGATGGAAGATGCGATCGCCAAAGCCGCCCGCTCGCGCTACGGCAGCGAGACCGAAGTCCGCGCCGAGATCGATCCGAAAAGCGGCGAACTGCATCTGTCGCGCCATATGCTGGTGGTCGACGCAGTGGAGAACCCGGCTTCGCAGATCACGCTCGAAGAGGCGCGGCGGCATCATCCGGCGGCGCAGGTGGGCGATACCATCGCCGACAAGCTGCCGCCGCTCGAATACGGCCGCATCGCCGCGCAGTCGGCCAAACAGGTGATCGTGCAGAAAGTTCGCGAGGCCGAGCGCGACCGCCAATACGAAGAATACAAGGATCGCATCGGCGACATCGTCAACGGCATCGTCAAGCGCGTCGAGTATGGAAACGTCGTTGTCGATCTCGGCCGCGGCGAGGCGATTGTGCGGCGTGACGAAATGTTGCCGCGCGAGGTGTTTCGCAACGGCGATCGCATTCGCGCTTACATCTATGACGTGCGCCGCGAGCAGCGCGGGCCGCAAATCTTCCTGTCGCGCACCCACCCGCAATTCATGGCCAAATTGTTCGCGCAAGAAGTTCCGGAAATCTACGATGGCATCGTCGAAGTCAAAGCGGTCGCGCGCGATCCCGGCTCGCGTGCCAAGATCGCCGTGGTATCACGCGATTCGTCGGTCGATCCGGTTGGCGCCTGCGTCGGTATGCGCGGCTCGCGCGTGCAGGCGGTGGTCAATGAGCTGCAGGGCGAGAAAATTGACATTATTCCATGGTCGCAGGACATCGCCACTTTCGTCGTCAACGCACTCGCGCCGGCCGAAGTCGCCAAGGTGGTGCTTGATGAGGAACGCGAACGCATTGAAGTTGTGGTGCCGGACCAGCAGCTCTCGCTCGCTATCGGTCGGCGCGGCCAGAATGTACGGCTTGCTTCGCAGCTGACCGGCTGGGACATTGATATTCTCACCGAGCAAGAAGAGTCCGAACGTCGCCAAGCGGAGTTCGAGAATCGCACCCGTATGTTCATTGACGCGCTCAACGTCGATGAGGTGATCGGACAATTGCTCGCCTCCGAGGGCTTCACCTCGGTTGAGGAACTCGCCTTCGTCGACACCAAGGAGATTGCCGGCATCGAGGGCTTCGACGAAGACACCGCCAGCGAACTGCAAACCCGCGCGCGGGAATATCTTGCCAAGATCGAAGCCGAGCTCGACGCCAAACGCACAGAGCTTGGCGTCGCCGACGAACTCAAAGAGGTTCCCGGCGCCACCACCGCGATGCTGGTCCGTTTCGGCGAGAACGGCATCAAGACGGTCGACGACCTCGCCGGTTGCGCCACCGATGATCTCGTCGGCTGGACCGATCGCAAGGACGGCGAAACCGTGCGTGAAGCCGGTATTCTCGACGGCTTCGATATTTCACGCGAAGAAGCCGAGGCCTTGGTCATGCAGGCGCGGCTTAAGGCCGGCTGGATCAGCGAAGCCGATCTGGCACCGCCACCGCCACAGGAAACCGCCGAAGCGGCTGCCCCCGAGCCGCAGGCTTAAACGGAGCGCGCACAACGTATGATCGCCCAAGCCGAGCGGGCACCGGTAGAAGAAAGCGATCGCGGACCGCATGACCGCGAACGTGCTCGGCTATGCGCCGTCACCCGGACGATGCAGCCGGTTTCGCAACTGATCCGGTTTGTCGTTGGGCCGAATGGCGAGGCGGTGCCGGACCTCAAAAGCAAGCTGCCAGGGCGCGGTATCTGGGTCACGGCCACGCGCGCGGCGCTGGGAGAAGCGATCAAGCGCAAAGCTTTCGCGCGAGGGTTCAAACGGGAGGTGAGCCTGCCGGCCGATTTTATCGACCGCACCGATCAATTGCTCCAGCGTTCCGTCCTCGATGCGTTGGCCATCGCCGGCAAGGCCGGTTTGGTCGCCGCGGGCTTTAGCCGCGCGGAAACTGCGTTCTCGGGCGGCCAAGTCGTCGCGCTTTTGCATGCCGCCGAAGCCTCCCCGCAGGGGGTGCGAAAGCTTGTGGCGGCGTGGCGTCGCCAGCGAGAAGACGCGCCGCCATTTGTGGTTGGATTCCTAACCTCAAGCCAATTGGATTTGGCATTGAACCGCCCAAATGTGGTACATGCAGCCCTGCTCGCCGGCCCTGCCAGCGAAACCTTTTTGGCGCGCTGTCGGCGTCTGGAACGGTTTCGGACCGGCGATCAGCATCCCGCGGCCGTCGTAGCGGCGCCGAATTCAATCCCGGCAGGAACCGTGATTGCGTCATCGATAGAAATGGAAGCGAATGGCTGAGACGACCAAAAATACCGGCGAAAAGCTGAGTGTAGGGGCCAAAACGCTGACCCTTAAGCGCGGCGGCGTCGAGCAGGGCGTCGTGCGCCAGAGCTTCAGCCATGGCCGTAGCAAGGCGGTCGTGGTCGAAAAGGTCAAACGCCGCACCGGTAGCGAGACCAAACCGGAACCGGCAGCCCCGGTCGAGCGCCCGGCGGCGAAGCGATCCGCAGCCGCCCCGGCGCCGGCGAACGCTCCCTCCCCCGCTCCGGCCGCCCCGAAAGCGTCGGGCGTTGTTCTGCGAACCCTGACCGAGGAAGAACGCAGCGCCCGCGCACACGCGCTTGCCGACGCCCGTCTGCGTGAGGCCGAAGAGCGCAAGATCGCCGAGGAAGAAGCCCGTATCCGCCAAAGCCGCGAAGAAATCGAGCGCGCCGAGCGCGCGGCGGCTGAAGCACGCAAAGTCAACGAAGAAAGCCGTCGCAAACACGACGAGGAAACCAAGCGCAAAGCCGACGAGGTTGCCAAGAAGCGGTTCGGCGCCGATACGGCGCCGGCCAAATCCGGCGGCCGTCAGGCGCTCGAAGCCGACGACGATGAAGCACCGCGGTCTCGCCGTAGCGGCAGCGGTGTGGCGGCGCGGCCGGCTCCTGCGCCCAAGACACCGCGTGTCGGCGCCGAAAAGCGCCGCGGCCGATTGACCGTTGTCACCGCCCTTTCCGCCGACGATGTCCGCGAGCGCTCAGTCGCTTCGTTCCGCCGCCGCGTGCAACGCATTTCCGGTCATCGCGATAGTGAGCCGAAGGAAAAGATCGCCCGCGAAGTGAC
>JASHSY010000183.1 GCA_030040825.1 Xanthobacteraceae bacterium | reverse complement strand
GCTATTGAGCCAATCACGACTTGGTGAGGTGCATAACTTTTTGGTGTTTGCCGACTTGAAGCCGGTGAGCCGGAATTGATTGGCGCCGCGTGGCGCTTTGCCAAAAACTGTCACGCATTCGCGTTATCGAATCGATTTTAGCGGCGTTATTTGGGGGTGGCATCGCATGGACGATGCAAAGCATTTCGACGGCGCATTGCTCTCCGGCCAAGCATTCTGTGGCATGGCCATCATGGCGAAGGCGTCGGCGCCCGGCCGCACCAAGACCCGGCTGGTGCCGCCGTTGACCTTTGATCAATCGGCTTCGCTTAACACGACCTTCTTGCAGGATATCGCCCACAATCTGCTGGTCGCCGGCCGCCATACCGCGATCACCGGCTACGCAGCATTCGCGCCGGCCGGATCGGAAAGTTTTTTCCAGACCATCCTGCCGCCGGCCATCGGCCTGATCGATGCCTGTCTGCCGACTTTCGGCGAATGTCTTTTGCACACCATCGAGCAAATCTTCGCGCTCGGACACAAGTCGGCGGTGGTGCTGAATTCCGATTCGCCGACGCTGCCGACCGCGCTGTTGATCGAAACGGCCGTTGTGCTGGCGCGGCCCGGCGAGCGCGCCGTGCTCGGACCGGCGACTGACGGCGGCTATTATCTGCTTGGAGTGAAGAGCGTGCATCGCCGCCTGTTTGAAGACATCGCCTGGAGCACCGAGCGCGTGTTCGAACAGACGCTCGCGCGGGCGCGCGAACTTAAGCTCGACGTTCATACGCTGCCGGTCTGGTACGACGTGGACGATGTCGAGGGCTTGCGCCAGCTGCGGCATGACATGCGCCGGCCGCCCGCTACGGGCCGGCGGCTGACACCGCATACGCCGCATTATCCGACCGCCACCGCCGCGCTGCTGCGCAATCTCCTTCCCGACGACGATGCCCGCCACGGCGAAAATGTCGCGCGCGCGGCCGCCGGAGGCGCCTGATGGACATCACCGCTACCAAGCCGGCGATCGATCCGCGGCGCTATTTTGAGAGCGCCCGCCCCGACAATGACGCGCCGGCGCAGTTACCGGTCTGTCTTTATCTGGAGACCACCAACCGCTGTAATCTTCTGTGTACCACCTGCCCGCGAACGTATGAGGAGCTCGAGCCGCCGGCCGATATGAGCTGGGAGTTATTCACCGCGATCGTCGACCAGATTCCCAATCTGTCGCGTGCGGTGCTGCACGGTGTCGGCGAGCCGATGCTGGTGAAGAACCTGCCGCGCATGGTGCGCTATCTCAAGGACCGCGGCACATATGTCCTGTTCAACACCAACGGCACCGTGCTCAACGAGAAGAACGGCCGCGCGCTGATCGGGGCCGGCCTCGACGAGCTGCGGGTCTCGTTCGACGCCGCCGACGCCGCGTCCTACCGCGCGATCCGCGGCAAGAATTATTTCCACCGCATCCTGAAGAATGTGCGGGCTTTCCGCGAACTGCAAGAGCGCGAGGGGCACGACAAGCCGCGCGTGTCGGCCTGGCTGACCGGCATGCGCGAAACCGTCGAGCAGTTGCCGGATTTTGTGCGCGTCGCCGCAGCGACCGGCGTCAAGGAAGTGTATTTGCAGCGGCTGGTCTTCTTTGCCGAAAACGCCATCGGCAAAGCACGGCCCGACCAGGCGCTGTACGAGCAAATGTCCAGCGATGAGGCCACTTATATTGAGCGCGCGGCGAAGCTTGCCGCTTCGCTCGGCATGACCTTCTCCGCCTCGGGCGCGGCGTCGGAGCCGGGCATGAGCCTCAAACGCAGTGACAGCGGCTCGCCGTGGTCGCTGTGCCGGCGGCCCTGGACGGTGATGTACATCACCGCCAATGGCCGCGCGCTGCCTTGCTGCATCGCGCCGTTCTCGCAGCGCGGCTACGAGAACTACACGCTCGGCGACGCGACCCAGCAAGGCTTACGCGAAATCTGGAGCGGCGCGGCCTACCGAGACTTCCGCCGCAGCCTGAAGTCGGACCAACCGCCGGACGCCTGCGCCAATTGCGGGCTGCGCTGGAGCTTGTGACGCCGGTGGGCGTTGTCGTCGTCATTCCGACCTTGAATGAAGCCGCCTCGATCGGCGCGGTCGTCGCCGCGATCCCGCGCGCGGTCGTCGATCGGATCATCGTCGCCGATGGCGGCAGCACCGACGGCACGGCGGAGGTCGCGCGCGCCGCGGGCGCCGAGATTATCGCCGCCGGCCGCGGTTACGGCCGCGCCTGTCTCGCCGGCGCGAAGGCGGGCGGAGAAACCGACATTATCGTCTTCATGGACGGCGACGGCGCCGACGACCCGGCCGCTATCGCCGCCTTGACCGCGCCGATCCGCTCCGGCGCCTATGATTTCGTCATCGGCTCACGCGCGCGCGGCGAGCGCGAGCCGGGCAGCATGGCCGGCCATCAGTTGTTCGCCGGCTTCGCTGCCGGCGCATTGATCAAACTGCTGTACGGCGTGCGCTATACCGACATGTGCGCATTCCGCGCCATTCGCCGCGACACCTTGTTCAAGCTCGGCATGCGCGAACTCACCTACGGCTGGAATCTGGAAATGCAGATGCGCGCGGCGCGGACGGGACTGCGCGTGCTGGAGGTTCCGGTCGCCTACCGGCGGCGCAGCGGCGGGCAATCCAAGGTCGCCGGCAATCTGCGCGGTAGCATAACCGCCGGCTCGCGCATCGTCGCGACCTTCGCCCGCGTCGCGCTGAAATGACGGCTTCCGTGAGCTATACGCCAAGCGCACAGGTATTCCCTCCCCCCGCGCGGCGGCGGGGAGGGGAAATGTAAAAGATCGCGCTCTGCGGGCGATTTCGCCTAAACCGCGACCTTACGCAGGAAGCCATCCACGCTGCTGCGCAGGTTATCGGCGGCTTTCTCGACTGCCTGCGACGCCGCCAGCACCGTATCGGCGGAGGCATGCATGTCGGCGATGGCGCCGGAGACGCGTTGCAGCACCGCCACCACCGACTTCGTTCCCGTTGCCGCCGCGGCAACGCCGGTGGCGATCTCGCGGGTCGCCGCGTTCTGCTCGTCGACCGACGTGGCGATGGCGCCGGTGAATTGCTGGATTTCCTGCATGCGTGCGGCAATGTTGCCGATGGCGCCGACGGCGCTCTGAGTTGAGGACTGCACCGCTGCGATCTGCGCGGCGATGTCGTCGGTCGCCTTGCCGGTCTGCACGGCGAGCGCCTTCACCTCGGAGGCGACGACCGCGAAGCCTTTGCCGGCCGCGCCGGCGCGCGCCGCCTCGATGGTGGCGTTGAGCGCCAGCAGATTGGTCTGTCCCGCTACGCTCTGAATGAGCTTCACCACGTCGTCGATCTTCTTCGCCGCGCGCGCCAGCCCGGCAATGTCCTCATTGGTCGATTGCGTCTCGCCGGCGACCGCGTGCACCACTTCGGTGGCACGCAACAGCTGCTGATTGATCTCGGCGATCGAGCTTCCCAGCTGCTCCGCCGCGGTGGCGGCAACCTGTACGCTGCCGAATGCCGCGTTCGAGGTCTCGACCGCGCCGGCGGTATGCGCCGTGGTTTCCCGCGAAGTGACGGACAGCGCCGTCGCCGTCGCCTTCATTGCAGCGACACTGTCGCCGACGGTCTGCAACACGCCTTCCAGGCTCTCGCGGAACCAGGCGATCGCTTCCTCGACCACGGCGCGGCGCGCTTCCTGGTCGCTGAGCAGCGCGTTCTTTCGTTCCGCCGCGCGGCGCTCGGTAATATCGTCGTGGGTGCCGACCCAATAGTGCGAGCCGGGGATGGCGCGGTTGACCACCGAGATGGTGCGACCGTCGGACGCTTCGGTCAGAAATTGCACGGCCTTGCCGGCCGCCATGTTAGTGAGAAGCTCGGCGCAATATTTGATCGGATCGAGTTCGAGGCTTCCGGTTCTCGCACGCTCGCGGATGATATCGATGAGCTCGGCGCCGGGCTTCACCACCGCCGGCGACAGTCGATACATGCTCAGATAGCGTTCATTACAGACGACCAGGCGGCCCTTGGCGTCGAACATCACCACGCCCTGCGTCATGTTGTTGAGGGTGAGCTCCAGCAAATAACGCTTGCCGCGCCAACCCGCCGCCCATTGCCCCAAGTTCTTGAGGACTTGCACCATCGTAACCCGTGCCTGGCCGCGTTGCTCCCCCCAAGTTGGTAGCTAACTTCGATTTACGCTTCGTTAATCACCTCAAATGCTCATGCCGCCGTCCACCATCAACAGGCTGCCGGTCGTGAAGCTCGACGCGTCGGAAGCAAGGTACAGCACCGAACGCGCCACTTCGTCAGGCCGCACGTGCCGATGCATTGGAATAATATCGTTGAAGAACTGCGTGCCGTCGCGGCCGATCACCTCGCCCAGTTTCCGCTCCACGTCGAGCTGGAATTGATTGTCGACCGGGCCGGGATGCAGCGTATTGACGCGGATGTTGCGGCCGGCAAGTTCCTTGGCGAGTACGCGCATCAATCCGACCTGGGCATGCTTGGCGGTGATGTAACCGTACACGCCCGGATCGCCGGTCACGCCGGCAACGCTCGACGTAATGATGATCGAACCGCCGTCGTTGATGTGCGGCACCGCGTGCTTGGCGCAAAGAAACGCGCCCTTGACGTGCACGGCCAGCACCGCATCGAACACGTCTTCCGGATAGTCGGTGACCGGGGCCACCGTGCCGAAATTGCCGGCGTTGCTGAACAGCACGTCGATCTTGCCGAAGCTTTGCACCGTTCGCGCGACAAGGCCCTTGACCTGATCCGATTTGGTAACGTCGGCCGCACACCAGGCGAGGCGCAAATTATCGCCACCGGCGCCGGCTGCGGTTTTCTTGAGCGCGGCCTCGTCGAGATCGGCGATCATCACTTTTGCTCCCTCCTGGAGCAAAAGCTTTGCCGAAGCTGCACCGATCGAGCCGGCGCCGCCGGTGATCACGCACACTTTGCCGTGCATCTGGTTTGGCATCATGTCCCTCCCGTAGCGGATGAAACTAGCATGGCCGGCGCGCGGCGGGGCAAAGCGCAGGAGCCGCGGTTGGAGTCGGTTTTGCACCGATGCTATGAATAAGGAAAGCGCGGCGCCGCGGCACCGCCGGGAGGACATCATGCACAAGATCGCCATCGACGAGAGCATCGTTGCCCAGGTCAAGGCGCAGCGCGGCAAGCTTAACCGCTATGACAGCCTGGTCGGGCGGAAAACCGCGCTGGTGGTAATCGACATGCAGAACGCGTTCATGCTGCCGGGCATGCCAGTCGAAGTGCCGGCCGCGCGCGACATCGTTCCGAACGTGAACAAGCTCGCCGCCGCCACCCGCGCGGCCGGCGGCAAGGTGGTCTGGGTCCAGATGTGCCTGGAAGGCCAGACGGAAGCCTGGCGCGTATTTTTCGACGGCGATCCGCGCCGCGCGACGTTGTCGGAACTCACCCCCGGCGCGCGCGGCTTCGAGCTGCATGCCGACCTCGACGTGCGGCCCGACGATGCCATCGTCGTCAAACGCCGTTACAGCGCATTCATTCAAGGCTCGTCCGACATCGACCGGCGGCTGCGCGCCGCCGGTATCGATACCGTGATCATCGTCGGCACACTCACCAATGTCTGTTGCGAGTCGTCGGCCCGCGACGCCATGATGCTCAATTACCGGCTGGTGTTCGTCGCCGACGCCAATGCGGCACTGAGCGACAGCGAGCACAACGCGACGCTCGGCTCGATCCTGCGCGTGTTCGGCGACGTGGCGACCACCAGCGAAGCGGTCGCGCTTCTGTCCGCCGAAGGCCGCGAACAGGCGGCCTGATAACACTGACACCGCAGCGGGACACGGCCATGGCCAAATGGCAATACACCAAGGGGCTACATGACATCGGGCGCGGTTGCTTTGCCTATTTGCAACCCGACGGCTCGTGGGGCTGGAGCAATGCCGGGCTGATCACCGACGGCGATCAGACGCTGCTGGTCGATACGCTGTTCGATTTGCCGCTGACCGCGGCGATGCTCAAGACCATGCGCGACGCGGTACCGGCGGCGCACAGCATCAAGAAGCTGATCAACACCCACGCCAATGGCGATCACACCTTCGGCAATCAGCTGGTCGAGGGCGCCGAGATCATCGCCTGCCGCGAGTGCGCCGACGAATACGGCGAATGGGCGCCCTCGCAATTCACTGCTTTTGCGGCGAACTGGAAACAGCTCGGCGAGGGCGGGGCATTTTTCCACGAAGTCATGGGCGGTGTGTTCGATTGGCGCGGCCTGGTCGACACGCCGCCGACCAAGGTGTTCGACAAGACGATGGAGCTTTCTGTCGGCGACAAGCGTCTGGTGCTCACCCATCTCGGCACCGCGCATACCCGCGGCGACATTTTGGTGCATGTTCCCGCCGACCGCATCCTTTATACCGGCGATCTGTTGTTCGTCGGCGGCCATCCGGTGATCTGGGAAGGCCCAATCGGCAACTGGATCGCCATTTGCGATCACATCCTCGCGCTCGATGTCGACGTCGTCGTGCCCGGCCATGGACCGATTGCCGAGAAGGCGCAGGTGCGCGAATTCAAGGCCTATCTCGAATACATCGCGCAGGAGGCACGGCGGCATTTCGACAACGGCGTACCGGCCGATGTCGCGGCGCAGAAAATATCGCTCGACCGTTTCGCCGCATGGCTCGACCCCGAGCGCATGATCATCAATGTCGCCTCGCTCTACCGCGAATTTTCCGGATCGAAGACGCCGCTCAATCGCATGGAATTGTTCGCGCACATGAAACGCTGGCGCGACCGCGCCGCGCACCGTCAAGCCGGCCACGCGCACTGACCCGCATCGGTGGAAAAATGCCCCGCGCGCAAGCGCGGGTCCTAACGGTCAAGCGCGGCTGCTTTCTTACCCGCCGTTATCGCCGTGATAGTCCGGCAAGCCTTCGCGCCACGTCGCGTCGCTATGAAAGGTGTAGCAGCGATGCGAGATAGCGCCGACAATCCTGCATTGACTGCTGGCGGGCCGGTAAGCGAACGCGGCCGACATCAACGGCGGTGTCAGCATCGCGAGCGCAGCGACAAGCCCGGCGGCCAGAACTGACTTGCGATTGTTGAGCGGCATAGGACGCTCCTTACGTTCAGGAATCGCCCCCGGTCTATAAAGGCCACCGAAACAATAGGAGCAGCCAATTCGCGGTTCCTATCGATGAGATTAAGTTTCGGCAATGGATGCGCCGCAGCATCTGAAAGAATTGTGCAATTTCAGTTCGGGCCGAACACTCTGCGCGAATTCGCCGCGGCGTAGGGGAGCGATGGTGCCCAGGGCGGCGTCAGACTTTCTGCGGTTTCCAATAACTTCACGTGTCCCAGCTTCGCCAATCGTCCCATTGGGTCTCAATGGATATTTTTGAGATTGTCCTCCTCTGACGGTATCGGTTCATGCTCCGACAGCTGCGATTCCTGCTCGAAGCGGAAGGCTATGAGCGTCCGGCCAGCACCGCCTCCTCTCCAGGAGCATCGACAAATGCGTCTTTGCCGACGTCGATGCGCACCCAGGAAATCTCCCCGGTGAAGCGTCCAAAGGGCGTCTCGTAGTCCTCGGTGACCGGAGCACCGTTATCAATGCCGATATCGGTGAAATCGTCGGCCGAGAAGACAAACGGCACGGTGCGCGGCAGCCGCGCCTCTCCCGCTTTCTGGCCGTCGACGAACAGCGTGCCGACCCCGCCCTTGCCGACGCCGCCGCCGTCGTATTTGAACTCATAGCGGACGGTGTGCTTGCCGGGCGTCAACGGCTGCCTCGCGCGCGCATAGACGTGTTGGAAGCCGAAAAAGTTATAGCAATGGGCAGGCACGCCTGCCTTGAGATAAAGGCCCCAGCCGCCAAACCG
>JASHSY010000182.1 GCA_030040825.1 Xanthobacteraceae bacterium | reverse complement strand
CGCCCAAAACGACCGCGAACGTCAGAAAGCCGCCGAGGAATACCGAGCCGCTTTGAAACTGGCTCCATGGTGGGCAGGTGTCTATCTGAATTATGGTTTGCTGGAAGAGGCGATGCACCGGCCGGCTGAGGCTAAATCCTTACTCACCCTCTATCTGCGCGCTGCGCCTGATGCACCGAGCGCTCAGCAAGTCAGACGCAAGATCTACGCACTGGAGGCCGAAGTGCAGCTTAACGCCGAGCGGCAGGCAGCGGGCAGGGCACCAGCCCAGCACAATGCGACACCGATGCCAGTCGCACCCGCCGCAGAGGATTGCCGTCCCCTCACCGGAACCTGGGCCGAGCACTACGACGGCACAGATTTATGTGTGGACAATTCTTGTTCTATTGTGTTTGCCCCCTTCGGCGTCAAAAGCCCCGCGCCGCCGCTTGGCGGCATGGGATTCCGGGTCACCTGCACGCCTCAAGGCACATATGTGATCGAGACGCACGAATGTGGCGGATTTTCAATCGTATGCATGGACTTCACCCAAAATTTCACCCTCTCTCCTGATGGAAAAATGTTGAAGCCAGAGCCACGAGGCGACCGAACAAATCGCACTTTCACTCGTGTGGACGGGGGAAAGTAAACTGATAGCTGATTGATCGCCAGTTTGCATCTATACGGCGAAAGTCCTCAAAGGCCCAACCGGCGGAGCTCCGGTGATGCTGACCGTCAAATTCGAATTGGTGATCAAATTGAAGACAGCGAAACTGCTCGGCCTTGCGTTTCCGTCAGGTGTCCTTGCCATCGCGTGACCGCATTAACCGTTTTCAGACTGTAACGCACCTTGTCCGCTATTGGGGCCACTAGGCGGACATCAGATCGCTTCACGGCAATGTCTGCAATCAGCACTGGCAGAGACCATTACATGGTTAGTTGCGGTATATTGCCGTTCAATTATAATGTAGCGATCTTTTTCAGACGGTTTTGCGCAACATGCAATTGGAGACCTGGATCAGACCGAGAGTCGAGGAGCCCGGCGTATTCGCGTGTCCGAAGTGCAAGTCCTCGTCATTTGTCCTTGGGCGCGGCGCTTCCTTCATCGACGGCAGCGGGTTCGAGAGCTACCGCTTTGAATGCAAGGAATGTGAAACCAAGTTTGCCGGCGTTATTGATCCTTTCGACGACAGCTTATTGCTATCAGTGGTGGATTGACGATTTTAGGAACTTGGTCGGAAACGGCCTTGTTGTGCAGGCTATCGGTAGATTGCACAGCAACCACAGAGCACGATTATCGCATCGATCAGGTCGATTTCGGTTCCGTCTGACTTTGAAAGTCATCACTGCGCGCACAGCTAAGGCCTGTATTCAACCCAACGGTGTTCAGGCAAAACGCTGATCTAAGCCGCCACTTTTTGCGTCGCGTCCAATAACAGCGAGCGTTTGTGCAATCTTGCTTTGATCCGCCGAATGACCGGCTCGGAAATGGGGTGCAGCCCAAGATAAATCGGTTCAGCAAACCTCAGGGTGGAACCGAGGATTTCAACCTCACAACCAATGCGTCGGTATAGCCGAAGCATTGCTGTATCAAAATTGCCAATTATCGATTCGATGCCGGCACGAAGTGCAACATTGCCTAAAGCTTCAAGCAAAACCAAGCAAGCGAAAAGCATTTCGTTCTGTTTTCCCTTGTCTAACAGTTTTTCATCGAGACAAAAGCGTGTGCACTCCCAGATGGTCGGAGCGCACAGATGTACGGCGTCGGGCAGCGTATCGTAAAAAACGTCACGCGATAAGGTTGGCCCGGTCGTTGGCAGAAGGCGCAGGCTGCCTTTGACTTCCGTCGCGCTGTCGTCGCAATAAATGATGTAAACAGGGTGCAAGTCGTCATAGTTGTCGCGCTCTTGGCCGTCCGTCACCTGAACGTCCCAGTGCAAACGGTCGCGAAAGATCCGCGCCCGTAAGCGAAACATTTCATCAACCAGATTGGAATATTTGTGAGCGTTATGCGATTCAACGACGATGATCATGATGTGTGCCACTCAACCTACATGGGTCCTGTGCTTGGAATTGTTTGTTTGCACGCGATTTAAGGCTGCGGCGGGAATATGACATCGCCGCATCATTGGCCGATTTAAAAAATGGCTGGGGATTTACGCAGATTTTACAGAACCAACAATCCTAGCCGGACGGCTTTGGCGACCGCCTGCGGCGAGGTTACGCAATCCAATTTGTGCCGCGCCGACTTCAAATACTCTCGCGATGTATGCGGCGAAATTTGTAAAATTGCGGCAATGTCGGAGGCCGACTTGCCTTGCGCCGCCCAGCGCAAGCATTCAATTTCTCTTGCCGTCAAAGGCGGTCCATCCTCGCCGAATACTTCAGCGACAACGCGGCGATGTAGCCGATTGGCGATCCCGATCAGCGTAGGGCGGGCGGCCGGCAAAAAACTTGACCATTGCTCTTTCTGCGCAGACGAAACGCCAAAATGACCGCGATGACCGTGTTTGCTGAATACTGGGATGGAAAAGCCATGCGGTCCGACCCCGTGAGCTGCCGCGTCGGCGAGAAACGACGCCTCCGCCTCGCTTGCAATGGTCAGCTCGCTCCATTCGAACGGCAGCGTGCGCTGGAAAGCCTCGCGCAGAACCGGATCGACTTCAGCGTAGCCCATTTGCAGATATCGCAGGATCCAGGCGGCAGGGTAGGTCAGCCGAATATAGGGACCGCGCTGCGGGTCGGACGGATTGGTGCCTAATTTCGACGAGTGATAGACGACGTGATCAATGCGCAAGTGATCGCGGAGTTTGGTAATGACGGCCCCTATATCGGACGTGTGTTCGATGATCGAGAATGCCTCGGTGAACATGTTTTCGCCGAGCCCAGGCGCCACCGTTGCCGAACGCCGCTGGCGATTTGTCGCTACCGCCTTTCGGCGTCGCGCTGCGCCTGGCCTTGCACCGGCCTCGGAGCGGCCCCTCATGGTTGCCCCCAATGGTTCAGAAAACACCGATTAGGACAAAGCTAGCACACCGGCAACGCCCAACGCACATTGCGGCGTGAGCGGCTCGGCGCCACGATCGCCTCGCGTGTCGCCAGCCAATTGCCTGCCCCTCAGGCGGCCCGCCCGCTTTGCTGGAAACTCCGGGCCATGACCAAATGGCCGAATGCTGAGACCATGGTTGGTTCGGGGTGGCACAATCGATCAGGAACGGCTCGGCGCCACATCTTAGTCCGCCGCGCCCCGTATGGCGCGATTGGCTGCCTCAGTTGCCGCCGTCTTCGCTTCCCCGGAAAGAGCGCTCCGTTCGGGCTGCGACCGGATCATGCCCGTGGCTGCGCTCCCGCTGTCGCTTGGCGACACGTTGATCCATGTAGTTTGCCAATCCCACCGTGCCGAGAAGCGCCGTCATGATCACCCCAAACAGGATGAATCGGGCCGTATCCGACGATGCAAGCAAGGTGCTGTGTTCCGCAAGCGTCACCGTCAAAATCTCCTCGTTTCAGGTTTGCGCACCTTTCTCTGAGCGACCTTGGGCATTGCAATATGATCTCAGCGAGGCAGCCATTGGCGCAAAAAGGCCGCTGTGCAAGCCCCGCGCCAACCTGACCGGCGCCCGTTGTCACCATGTCTCATTTCTACCTCAGCAGCCTTAAGGCCTTCGGTCTCAGCAACAGCGTTCATCGTACGTTCAGTTGAACCTCGATAACGGGCAGGGCCAGGGTTTGAGACCGCGTAGTGAGGTCGTCATGAAGGCTCCCTTGTTGATTGCCTTCATCATCTTGGGTGTGCTCGGGGCGAGCAGTGCATTGGCGATGATGAATAACGCCTGCAAAAGCAGCCATCACGCCTGGTGTGCCCCGAATTCCGAGCTTCGGCACGCCAAAATTGGACGCAGCCAAGGGTAAGGCTGCTTTGGATCCGGTTGCCGGGGATGCTGCGCTGCTGCGGCCGGTGCGGGTGTGGGCTGCGCCGTTGCGGCTAGAGCAACAACATGACGGTGTGGACAACCACAAAGCCCAGGAAGACAACCCATACAAAGGTGACCGCCAAGGCGGCACACACAGTCACCAGTGGCGTAACGTTGCGAATTTTCATTCTTGCTATCCCGCAACACTAGTCGCCGGAATTTATCCGGCACCATCCTCAATGCTCCGGGAGGTGCGGCGAATATGTGACGAAGGTCACACCTGAGCGGATTGAGCGGGCGCGGCCGCTGGCAAAATAACTCGCGACATTTTAACAGGGATGCGCAGGGGAAAAATGGTCAAACGGCAATTTATCGTAGCGGTTCTGGCGGCAGTGGCGGTAATCACGACCGTGGCCATGTCGCCGGCGGTCTTGGTCGCTTGGCTCATCCCTCTTGTCATCGGCGCGCTAGTTGGTGGCGGGGTATTCGTTCTCGGTTCCCGTGCTCGCCAAAGAACGAATAGCCTGCCGCAGGAACCGACAAATGACTCTCCGGAGCACAAACCATCTCTCGTGCGTATGCTCCAAATACCGGTTGACGCCGTGCGGGTTGACGCCTTTACCCTGTCGATCGTAGCTAACGCGGCAAAGACCACGTGGCAAAAGGTCTGCCGTATTGCGCGCTTCAGGCGCGTTATCGACGCCGCATTAGCCATCATGATAGTTGGTACCGCTTCGGCAATCGTCGTTGCGATTTTGCGGATCGGCCTCGGGATCAATCTGTTCAGAGCGGTCGCGCCCTAGACTGGGCGACATTTGGGCATCGGCGCTGAGGCTAACGTAGCCGGAGAGATGACCGAAAACGACAGAAAGAAGTCGCATATTAACTTTGGGTTCGGCAAGCGTCGGCGTATTTCGTACCGAAGAGCGCGGGAGATTCTTGTCGATGCCTTGAGAGGCAAATGTTTCACACCGATAAGCTGATCGCCTCCGATATTGCGTTGGTTATCATCACCGCAGTTAAAAGCGTCGGGACAAAGCTCAACAGCAGGTTTTCGTCGATCTCGACGCAGTTGAAATAACGAGCGCCGGGCAAGCGCGGTGCCGGCCCGGCGCCTTAGTTGCATCAGGCTGCCGGCTGACCGGCCAACAGCAGGCGAGTGAGTATCTCCGACCGAAGTTTCGTAAGAAGTGATAAGGACCAGCCGAGCGCCTGTTCCTCCGAGTATCCCAGCTCGACAGCCGTTCTAAAATAGCTGCGCCCGGCAGCATCAAACGCCTTCTGCCGATCTTCGTCCGGCAATGACGCTATTAATTCTGCGACGCGGGAAACCCCCGCGACCGCTGCATCAAGCACCGTTTCCAGTTCGGCACCGCTGACCATCATCCGTTAGCTTGAACGCAATCACGGCCGGGAACAAGGGTGTGCTCGACGCCAGCGAATAGCGGGCAGCGCGGGCGGCCCGCGCGATTTATCAGCAGATGTGCGCGATATATCCCGGCCGGCCATGCTTTGCGACCGCGCTCGCATATGGCCCGCCGCGATCGGCCGGACACAATGCCATAGCAATGGCGACAGGCGCGCTTAATTTTACAATCCTATCGCGCTGAATGTTTTGCAATTAGGACACACCCTCCGGCAAAATCAGAACGGGCCGCAGTTGGCGCTTGTTGGAACTCGCTGATACGGGAAAAATGCGTGATTGTCCAACCTGGAGGAGCGGGGAGGCCCCCGGCACAGTCCCCGCCCGGGGTCTTCTTTTTGATAGAACCGTTACGCGTGTGCCGTTTTTTTCGTTGGGGGATTATGAGTCACTCATTCACCAGCACGTCAGGGACGCGGCTGCGAGGATTCCCCTACATTCGATTTCGAAATGCTTGGTAGATCAACCCGAATGTCCCCAAATACATAACGATTATAAAAAGGGGGAAATGGGCCATACGGGACACCTCCACAACGATCCCAGCTCCTTCATCTCAAAATATGGTTCCCGCCAACCACGTTTCCATCGGTGCCGACCCGCACTAAACGTTCGTACTAGGTGTTCGGTTCCACGGAATCGTGGTGCATTGTATCATCAAGCGCGCCTGAGGGAGCTCGCCGCCCGCTACGGCGTCAATGCGAAGACGGTTGCCAAATGGCGCCGGCGTAGTTCGGTCTGCGACGCTCGCATGGGGCCGATGGAGCCGCACTCAACGGTGCTCAGCAAAGAGGACGAGGCGCTGATTGTCGCCTTTCATTGGGGACACAAGCGCGATGGCGGATCCTGGGTCGGGAAAAGGGACTTTTTGTGCTGTCGATCACATCGATCGCCGGGGGGCCGAATAGGTTTATGGGAATTGGGGGAGTACCAAACAGGGAGACAACGCAGATGCGCACCCTATCGACACTCCTCACCATCTTGGCCCTAAACGGCTTTGCACCAAGCCTCGCCGTTGCAGGAAATGCGAAAGTAGCCGCTAGTTATCCGACGTGCAGTTGCCATTTCGGGTATGGTGACGTCTGCATTGCTGCATTGTCTTGTGATGTGAACGGTGGACGTTGCGTGGCAACCTGCTCCGTGCCGGACTACCAGCAACTCACCGACCGCTAGGTATCGATCACGCTCCGCCGCATATCAGGCTCACGATCCCGGCAGCGATCACGCGTGCTACGGCGACACGTTGGTGGCTGAAGCTGAAGCAAGCCGCGTGCGGATCGGCGATAAGGGTCAGATCACGGTGCGCAGCCTGTCAACTAAGCAAGCGGGTAGCGCCTCAATTTGAAAATTTAAGGTAGTGGTAGTAGTGCAGGCCATAGTGCATGAGTTTCAGCCCTTTGGCCAACCCGAGAATAATGCAAGCGCATGGCACCGCCTCGCCCACCAAGCATCACAATTGTCGCGTCGCTGATGATCGTCTTTGGTTTCGCGGAAATTATTACCAGCTTGACCCACAATTTCTTCGGCCTGCACTCCGCTGCGTTAGCAGTTGCTACTCTTGTCGGTGCCGGTGTTGGCGCTTTGTATGCGGCGGCAGGTCTCGTAATCCTCATCATGAAACGGCGCGCAGCTCAATTAGCGCTGCTGCTTCTTGTAATGGTCGTGGCGGGGCGTCTTTTTTTGGTCGTGACCGGCCTTTACCAGCTAAACAGTCTTAGGCAGACCGCCGCCATGGTTGCAGGAACAGTAATCACGGCAGGCGTCGCCATCTTCATTGCCTGGCAACGATCCGCTTTCAGATAGACGCGGCTGAGGACCTAATCGCAGCATGGGTTTGCAAATTGCGTCACGGAGCTTCCGGTGTCTGGTTAAAATCCGGATATAGCTCGTGTTCTTTGACGAGACGCTGATGAGGCTCGTAGGCACTCTTAATTCGATATTGAAGCACTCCGTCCTCCGGCGGCAGCGTTTGCACGATTTTATAGACGTTGCCCGCACCGCCGCCGATGTAATGCACTGACTGGCCGATATTAAATTTATGGGCGCTCACGATATCCCATCCACCATGTTAAAATCAGCGCGCAGTCGACGTAGCATGCGCTTGCGGATCGATGTCAGTCACACTTTTATGATCTGGGATCGTTTTGAAACATTCTCATGATGACGATACTGAGTTAAAAAAATCTATCTGGGAGATTGATGCGCATCTGTCTGAGCGGATTTCCCAACACCACGGGCGGGGTTAGCCGCCAAATCTGTTATAATGACCAATCACGCGGCGGCTTACGAACCTGGTCCGGTGGCTTCTGAACTTAATTGTTTCGGCCGCACTGATCTGCGCTGGTCTCTACGTTCTTTATCAGGAGGTATTTGTCAGATACTCGGGTATTCACGGCCGTTACCAGCCGGCCGGGGTCGGTCTGGTCTTAGTCGGATGCGGCGTTTTTTGGCTGTGGTTTTATTGTCTCGGCCCGATAGTGCTAAAGCGATTAATCTCACGCAGAGAGTAGGGCTGGGCTGATTTGTGGGTAAAGCATCATCTTGCCCAGCAGCCAGCTGGCCGGGAGGCTCCATGGACGGCCAAATGAAAGATGATTTGGTCGAAATCGGCTGCGAGGTGCGTGGCCACGGCGGTTGGCAGTGGGTAAGCCTTTCGGACGCACTGCGGCTGTATTCTTCCCGAATGAAGCGTTGCCAGGAATGCCATGGCCAAGTTCGCGTCGATAAACCGCGCCCCGGCATGGCCGCCCAGTTGGTACACTATGAACGTAATTCAGGTTGCTCTTTAGGTGACTGTTTCGATGGCAGGCGCAGACTGCACCAGAAGCCGATGAGGTGAGCGGGCACTTTCTGTCCTAATTTGATTTTCTGACTTCTTGTCGTGAACTATCCGGTACAGCAAGGAGGCGGGCCGGGTTGGGAAATGTGATCGGAGTCACTGCGATTTTGAAGCATGGAAGGCGAAAAATTCAAAGAGGGAGAGGCCACGGCAGAGATACGCACACGCCTCCGCTGAGGCCCCACGGCC
>JASHSY010000181.1 GCA_030040825.1 Xanthobacteraceae bacterium | reverse complement strand
GGCTGTCCGGCGGCATCGACCTGTTTGCCCGCCAGTCGCTGGCGAGCCCGTATCTGTCCTACGGGACCGAGAATATCGGCACAAACCTCAAGCTCGGTATTCCGTTGCGCGAGGACTTGAGCTTGCAACTACGCTATTCGCTTTATTATCAGTCAATCCAGCTGTCGGGCGAGCTGAGTGATTGCACTAACTCTAATCCGAATTTCACGACCATGTTCCCGTCGCCCAACGCCATCGCCGCGGCGACTGCGGCCGGCGTTCTGGCGACAGCCTATCCAGGGTACAACCCAGCTGCCGAGCAATCTAACTGCCTTTACACCCAATCCAGCGGCAGCGTTTATTCGATCTACGAGTCGTCGTTGCCGGTTCGCTTCGAGGCGGCGCAAGGCGGCTATCTGACCTCGCTCGCCGGCTATGGCCTGACCTACAATACCCTCGACAACAACAAGCACCCGACCAACGGACTGCTGGTCAGTTTCGCCCAGGATTTTGCTGGTCTCGGTGGCGATGCCTATTACATGCGCTCAGTGGTGAATTTCCACGCCTATTACGAAATCGTCTCCGATTTGATCGGCATCCTGCACCTGCAGGGTGGTAACATGATTGGGTTCGCCGATTGTCCGCAGCAGGGCGCCTGCAATTCAAATGGCGGTTATGTGCGCATGCTCGACGACTTCAAGATGGGTCCGAACCTCGTGCGCGGCTTCCAGCCGGTCGGTTTCGGTCCACGCGATACCACGGTGGGGACCGCCGGCGACGCGCTCGGCGGCACCAATTACTGGGGCGCCAGCTTTGAAGTGCAATATCCGCTGTTCTTCCTGCCGAAGGATGTCGGCCTGCGCGTTGCTTTCTTCGTCGATAGCGGCGCGGAATGGGGCTATAAAGGCGAAACTGCGTGGCCGTCCAACGGCGAAGTCAACGGCACGATTACGACAAACACCGGCACAAGCTTCTATTGTCCCAACTGCGCCATGCAATATGCTGACACTGCCGCGCCGCGTTTGTCGGTGGGCGGCAGTCTGATCTGGGATTCACCGTTCGGCCCGTTGCGGTTCGATTTAGCCTATCCGCTGTTGAAACAGCCTTACGACATTCCGCAGTTCTTCCAGTTCGGCGGCGGAACGCGGTTCTGATCGCAACATCGCGATCCGCCAAGCGCCATGCCTGATTTCTTTCCCACGCGCCGCGAACTGACGCTCGGCGAAATTGTGACTCTCACGCACGCTGAGCCGGCCCCCGGCACTCCGTTGGAGCGCCGCATTACCGACATTGCACCGCTCGACATCGCGCGGGGCTCCGATATCGCGTTTCTCGACAACACCAAATATCTCGACGCATTCGCTCGCTCACACGCCGGCGCGTGCCTGCTCGCGCCGCGTTTCGCCGGCGCGGCGCCTGCCGGCCTGCCGGTCCTCGTCACTCCCGAGCCCTACCGCGCTTTCGTCGCTGTTGCCCGCGCGCTGTTCCCAACGTCGCTGCGGCCGTCCTCGTTATTCGGCACGGTTGGCCGGGCGCACGATGCACAGGTGCATCCGTTGGCACGGATCGAAGCCGGCGTAACTCTCGATCCTTTGGCCGTAATCGGCCCCGGAGCCGAAATTGGCGCCGGTACTCTGATTGCCTCAGGTGTCGTCATCGGCCCGAATGTCACCATTGGCCGCGACTGCGCCATTGGCGCCGGCGTCACGGTGCAGCACGCGCTGATCGGGGATCGCGTCATCATCCATCCCGGTGCTCGCATCGGCCAGGATGGATTTGGCTTTCTTCCGTCACCGCAAGGTCACCAAAAGATCCCGCAGCACCGGCGGGTTATCATCCAGGACGACGTTGAGATCGGGGCCAACACCACGATCGACCGAGGTTCGACGCGCGACACGGTTATCGGGGAAGGCACCAAGATCGACAATCTCGTGCAAATCGCGCACAACGTCTCGATCGGACGGCATTGCCTGATCGCCGGACAAACCGGAATTTCCGGCAGCGCCCAGGTCGGGGACTTCGTGATGATGGGAGGGCAGGTGGGCCTTGCAGATCACGTGACGATCGGGTCTGGCGCGATGCTCGGCGCGCAGAGCGGCTATATGTCCGAAGTGCCCCCCGGGGGACAATATATGGGATCTCCGGCCCAGCCGGCGCGCGAATTCATGAAAGGTATCGCCGTTCTTCGTCGGCTTGCCCGGCGCGACAAGACGCCCGATTCCAGCGGAGACGCTCAATGACCGCGGAAACGCTTACCGCCGTCGACATTCGCGAGATTCTTCGGATTCTGCCGCATCGTTTTCCGTTCGTCATGATCGATCGCGTCATCAACATGCGCGGTGATGAGCATGCCATCGGCATCAAAAACGTCACGTTCAACGAGCTGCATTTTCTCGGTCACTTTCCCGACAACCCGGTGATGCCGGGCGTCCTGATGATTGAAGGCATGGCGCAAACCGCGGGCGTGTTATGCCTGCGCAATCTGCCCTCCGGCGGCCCGCGGTCGATGTACTTCCTGACCATCGACAAAGCCAAGTTCCGCAAACCCGCCGTTCCCGGCGATACGATCGAATATCACGTCAATAAACTGTCGCATCGCCGCAACATGTGGTGGTACCGCGCTGAGGCCAAGGTTGGCGCCGCGCTGATTGCCGAGGCTGAAGTCGGCGCTGCCATCACCGAGGGCTGAATGGCAATCGATCCAACTGCGCGCATCGCCAGCGGCGCGCGCATCGCCGACGGCGCTGAGGTTGGACCATATTGTCTGATTGGCGCGCAGGTCGAGTTGCAAGCCGGCGTGCGCCTGATCGGCCATGTCAACGTCGGCGGGGTCACCAGCATCGGCGAGGGTACGGTGGTTTACCCCTTTGCATCGCTCGGAACGCCGCCGCAATCGACGCATTATCGCGGCGGCGCAACGCGACTTACGATCGGCGCGCATTGCGAAATTCGCGAGCACGTCACCATGAACACCGGCACCGAAGACGGCGGCGGCATCACCCGCGTCGGTGAACACTGCCTGTTCATGGTCGGATCGCACGTCGGCCACGATTGCTTGATCGGCAGCGAGGTGACCTTCGCCAACAACGTGGTGCTTGGCGGTCACGTCACGATCGGCGACAACACATTTATTGGCGGCCACGTCGCCGTTCATCAATTCGTCCGCGTTGGCGAAGGGGTAATGGTCAGCGGCATGTCGGGCGTCGCCGACGATGTCATTCCGTTTGGATTTGCGATCGGCCGCATCGCGGACTTGGCTGGGCTCAACATCGTGGGCTTGCGGCGACGCGGCCTGACACGAAGTGATTTGCAACGGCTTCGGCAAGCTTACCGGGCGTTGTTTCATGGCACGGGCGTGTTCGCCGATCGCGTCGAGGCGGTGGCAAACGAATATCCCGCCGATCCGCTCTTGCAGAAGATCGTTGCCTTTATCCGCGCAGGCGGAAAACGCGCGCTGATGCATCCAAACGCCAGGGCAAAACGCGAGAACGCTGCCGATGCGCCCTGACGAGCCGAGCGTCGCCAATCGTCCGGCGCAAGAGCCGGTGGCGATCATTTGCGGCGGCGGCAGTTTTCCGGGCGCAGTTGCCGAAGCAGTCGCGCGGCGCGGCGGGCGACCGGTATTGTTTGGGATTCGAGGCTGGGCCGATCAGAAACTGCTGGGTCGTTATCCGCATCATTGGATCGCGATTGGACAATTAGGTCGGTTTCTGCGCCTCGCCCAGGCCGAGCATTGCCGCGAGGTACTGTTCATCGGCAGCCTGTTGCGTCCCCCAATTACTCAGATTCGCCTCGACTGGCGAACGCTGCGTGTGTTGCCGCGCGTGCTCCGTGCGTTTCGGGGCGGTGACGATTGGCTGCTCAGCGGGTTGGCGAAGTTATTCGAAGAAAGCGGCATGCGCCTAATCGGAGTGAGTGAGGTTGCGCCGGAAATCTTGATGTCGGAGGGCACGCTCGGTGGCGTGCGGCCGTCGTCTCGCGACGACCGTGACATCGCGTGCGCACTCCAAGTCATAGCCACCCTTGGGCCGTTCGATGTCGGCCAAGCTGCAGTCGTTGCCGATCAGCACGTTCTGGCGGTGGAAGCGGCGGAGGGTACCGACAACATGCTCCATCGCGTCGCCGAATTGCGCCGCCAGGGCCGGGTAACCACGCCCGTCGGCGTCGGCGTTCTGGTCAAGGCGCCGAAACCCGGTCAGGACCGTCGCTTCGATCTTCCGGCGATCGGTCCACAGACCATCGAAAATGCCGTGCGTGCGGGTCTGGCTGGCGTTGCCGTCGTGGCCGGCTGTACCATGGTTGCTGAACCGGAGCAGGCGACCGCGGCCGCCGACGACGCTGGGATTTTTTTTGTCGGCGTTCGTGAGGATCACGCCGGATGAACGATGCACTGCGGCCGTTGGCGATCTATCTCGTTGCGGCAGAGGAATCCGGCGATGCCCTTGGCGCGGCGTTAGCGGCTGCGCTGACCAAAGGTGCCGAGCCTGTGAAGCTTGCGGGCATCGGCGGAAGCGCCATGGCTGCGGCCGGAATTGCCAGCCCGTTTCCAATCAACACATTGTCAATTATCGGCGTAAGCGCAATACCACGCCGTTTGCCGACGATTTTGCGGCGAATTCGAGAGAGCGTGGACTCCATCGTGGCAGCGCAGCCGGATGGGCTCGTGATCATCGACAGTCCGGACTTCACTCACCGCGTTGCCCGGCGCGTGCGCGCGCGCGCGCCGTCAATTCCGATCGTCGATTACGTATCGCCGTCCGTTTGGGCGTGGCGTTCGGGACGGGCTCGCGCCATGCGCGATTACGTCGATTGCGTGCTCGCCATCCTGCCGTTCGAGCCCGAAGTCCACGCACGGCTTGGCGGCCCACCCTGCGTCTATGTCGGCCACCCGCTGATCGAACGCCTTTCTCAATTACGTCCGAATGCCGATGAAGCGCAGCGCCGGCGCACCGATCCGCCGGTCGTTTTGGTTCTGCCGGGAAGCCGTACCGGCGAGATTCGTCGGCTGATCGAAATTTTTGGCGCAACAGTGGCCGAGGTGGCAGCCCGGTACGGGCCGATAGAGCTCGTGTTACCAACCGTCCCACACCTTGCCATGGACGTTCGCGCTGCCGTCGTGTCGTGGCCGATTAAACCCCGCATCGTGGTCGAGCCGGCGGAAAAATGGTCTGCCTTTCGCACCGCGCGCGCGGCGCTTGCGGCATCAGGCACCGTCACGCTTGAGCTTGCGGTCGCCGGCGTGCCGACTGTAGCTGCCTATCGGATCACACTTGTGGAGGAACTGATTGCGCGTGTCCTGCGAATGCGAGCCAGGCTGCCGACCATCATCCTCGCCAATCTTGTTATCGGTGAACTTGTCGTTCCCGAATTTCTGCAATGGGACTGTACCCCGCAGAATCTAGCTGACGCACTGGTGCCATTGCTGAGCGACACCCCGGAACGTGCGCGCCAAATCGAAGCGTTCGCCCGGCTCGACAGCATTATGGCGGTCGACACGACGCCCAGCGCCAAAGCCGCCGCTACGGTGATCGACGTGATCCGCCGGCGAAGCAACCGAACGGCCGCGCTCAAAAGTTAACCGCTTGTCACACCCACTCTATCCTTGCAGGAGCCGTCCTGTTATCCAACGCCGTCGCAATTCGAGCGGCTGCCCAAGTTTCGCGTGCGAATGGCAAAAGCAGTAAAACAGCGGAAATCGCCGGTCCGGGCGGCTATCACTGGCGTCTTTGGTTATCTGCCGCCGGATGTGCTGACCAACGCCGACTTGGCGCGCATGGTCGACACCAGCGACGAGTGGATCACCGCGCGCACGGGAATCAAAGAACGGCGGATTCTCAGGGGCGACGGGCTCGGCACTTCGCACATGGGCGCCGAAGCGGTGCGCGGCCTTCTGAAAAAGACCGGCACGGCGCCCGGCGAGATTGAACTCTTGATTTGCGCGACCACGACGCCTGATTTCGTGCATCCTGCCACTGCCAATCTTATCGGCGATATGGTGGGCATCCACGGCGTCGGCAGCTTCGACGTCCAGGCAGCTTGCTCCGGGTTCGTCTACGCTCTGACGGTAGCCGCACAATTCATTCGCGCCGGGACGTACCGCAAGATCGTGGTGGTCGGCGCTGACAAGATGTCGGCTATTGTCGATTACACCGACCGCGCCACCTGCGTCATTTTCGGCGACGGCGCTGGCGCGGTCCTGGTGGAGCCCAACCGAAAATTCGGCATCGTCGATACCATGGTCCGCTCGGACGGTTCGGGCATGCGGTATCTGCATCAGCCAGCCGGTGGCAGCCGCATGCCGCCGACAGCGGAAACTGTGGCGAAGCGGCTGCACTCGGTGCATCAGGAAGGGGCCTCGGTTTATAAGTTTGCCGTCGCCGGCATGACCGAAGTCGTGTCCGGTTTGATGAAGCGAAACCACCTTGAAAACGACGACGTCGATTGGTTCGTGCCGCATCAAGCTAATAAGCGCATCATCGAAACGACGGCTGAGCGCATGCATATTCCGATGCAGCGCGTAATGATGACGATCCATAAATACGGCAACACCACCGCGGCAACGATTCCGCTTTGTCTCTGGGATTACGAAAGCAAACTCAAGGCCGGTAACCGCCTCCTGCTTGCAGCATTCGGGGGCGGTTTTACCTGGGGCGGCATTTACCTGACTTGGGCATATGATCCGCCGCTGAGCCGATAACGCACGGTTGCCGGACCGGATGCGCTAATCCGCAATTTTTAGACGTGCTGTAATATCTTGCGGCCTAACAACCTCTAGCATGTCGAGAAAAGCCACCCGATACGAGCCAGGCCTCGTCGTCTTGTCTGCCGCCATTTCGCCGGCGAGGCCATAAACGGCGACCGCTGCCACTGATGCTTCGAATGGGTCGGGGCAAACCGCGGCAAACGCTCCGGTGACAGCGGATAATGCGCATCCAAGGGCAGTAACCTTCGCCATCGCCGGCGAGCCGTTTGCCAGCTTCACCACTCGGTCACCGTCGGTAACGATGTCAACCGCTCCGGTAGCGATGACCGTGCATCGTTGGTGCTTAGCGAGACTGACGGCAAACGCGAGCGCCTCTTCCGTGGTATTGGCGCTGTCGACCCCTTTGGGGGCGGCACCGGCGCCGCCGGCTACCGCCATGATCTCGGATGCGTTGCCGCGAATGATTGACGGCCGGCGCGGCAAAAGGGTCTTCACCGTGTCCGTGCGCAGCCGCGTGGCACCGGCGCCGACCGGATCGAGCACCCACGGCTTGTTGTTGCGGCCGGCCGCTTCTGCGGCGAGGATCATCGATTCCACCCAGGACGCCGATAGTGTCCCGATGTTGATGACGAGTGCGCCGGCAATAGCGATAAATTCAGCCACTTCTTCGCGTGCATGCACCATCGCTGGCGACGCACCGATTGCAAGCAGAGCATTGGCGGCGACGTCCATCGACACGTAGTTGGAGATGTTATGCACCAGCGGCCGCGCTGCGCGCATGGCGTCAAGCAGCTCAGCGGTTTTGGCGGCAATCGCGGTTCGGTTGTCCATCGCCTTGAAATCCCAGCTCGAAATTAAGGGCCGATCATAGGCTAAGGCTGTCGTCTGTCCACCGCCGACCCGCCCGCGAACCGGCTATAATAGTTTCCGAAGGAAACGCCGCATGCACGACACGACTGCCGTCGTCTCGCCTCAACACCGGCCGCCGGGCAGCTGCAGCGGCAACCCCCGTTATCCCGCGCTGCATCGGCGCTACCCGCACGTCAGCTACCTGCGGCGGCGTGCACGCGCCCGCGTCCCGCATTTTGCTTTTGAATACGCCGACGGCGGCGCTGGAAATGACGATGCCGGCATCAAGCGCAACTGGGCCGCCCTGGATGCCGTCGAACTTGTCCCGCGCTATGGTGTTATGTCGGCCTTGCCGCCCTGCGACGTCGAATTATTCGGTCATCACTATAGTGCGCCCATCGGAATCGCCCCGATGGGCGGACCGGCGATTGTCTGGCCGGGCGCCGACGCCTACCTTGCCGGAGCGGCGCAGCGCGCTCGCATTCCGTACACATTGAGCACAGTCGGCGGCGCCACGATCGAAAAAATCGGTGAAATCGCGCCCGACGTGTTTTGGTTTCAGCTTTATCGCTTTGCCAACAATGGCCATGCGATTGGGTTCGATCTTATCCGCCGCGCCGAAGCCGCCGGTTGCCGCGCGCTCGTGCTTACCCTTGACGTTCCGGTGCGCAGCACGCGACCGCGTGAAGCGGCTACCGGGCTTGCTGGAGCATTTCAGATCGATCCTGGCATTGTCGTGCAGAGCGCGCTGTCGCCCGCTTGGATGATGGCATTGTGCCGGCACGGCATCCCGCGCTTCGCCAATCTTCGCACCTATGCCGGCGAGAACATTTCGCTCGGCGAGCTCATCGCTTTTACGCGGCGGGAAATGGGTGGCGCGTTCACCTGGGAAGAAGTCCGCGCGTACCGCGACCGCTGGAAGGGCGCCTTGATCGTCAAAGGCATCTTACATCCACAGGATGCAGAGATAGCGATCACACTCGGCATCGACGGCATTATCGTTTCCAACCATGGCGGACGCCAGGTCGATGCATTGCCGGCGCCGATCGATGCACTGCCGGCTATCGCGCGCCAGGTCGGCAATCGCGCCACTGTCATGATGGACTCTGGCATTCGCAGCGGCAGTGACGTGGTACGCGCATGCGCGCTTGGCGCGGATGCGACCTTTGCCGGCAAGGCCTTCCTGTGGGGACTAGGAGCGCTCGGCGGCGACGGGGCGGGCTATGTTATCGATCTCCTGCTGGAGGAGACGCAGATCGCACTCGGCCAATTGGGCGCGCACTCCGTTGCGGAACTGCGCTTGCTTTCCGTCCGGCATAGGGGGGCGCTGCAATTCTGATCTGCATCGCCGCGCGCCAAATCCGGTCTAACCGGTCATCCCCTTGCACCTGCAAGTGAATTCGGCGGCGGAAAGAACCTGCACCGCCGTTGCACCTCACGTCCGTTTTTGGCAATGTCCGCCGCGATTTGCGCCGAACGCGCTTATGCGTCGTTCGCGCGCTTTTTCTTCCGGGCCGGGTTGACCTCTGGCCCCCATCAACCGGGGTGCTCTCCATGACGACGTTGTGGCTCATCGTTCTGTGCGGCGTACTTGCGATCCTTTACGCCATTTGGGCCACAAGTTCGGTGATGCGCGCCGATCCTGGCAACGAGAAAATGCAGGAAATCTCCGCGGCCGTGCGCGAAGGGGCGCAAGCTTATCTGCGGCGGCAATACACCACCATCGCCGTCGTCGGTGTGGTGATTTTCCTTATCGTGGGCTACTTGCTCGGCTGGCTGGTCGGCATCGGCTTTGCCGTCGGCGCGATCCTGTCCGGCGCAGCAGGCTTCGTCGGAATGAACGTCTCGGTGCGCGCCAACGTGCGCACGGCGCAAGCTGCTATCAAGTCGCTTGCCGCCGGCCTCGAACTCGCATTCCGCGCCGGCGCCATCACCGGCCTGTTGGTCGCCGGCCTCGCGCTACTCGGCGTGACGCTTTACTTCGGCTTCTTGATCGGCACTTTGCACCTTGCACCGAATGATCGCACCGTGGTTGATTCCATGGTAGCGCTGGGTTTCGGCGCTTCACTCATTTCGATCTTCGCACGCCTCGGCGGCGGCATCTTCACCAAAGGTGCCGACGTCGGCGGCGATCTCGTCGGCAAGGTGGAAGCCGGCATCCCGGAGGACGACCCGCGCAATCCTGCCACCATCGCTGACAATGTCGGCGACAATGTCGGTGACTGCGCCGGCATGGCCGCGGATCTGTTCGAAACTTATGCGGTGACTACCGTCGCCACCATGGTGCTGGCCGTGATCTTCTTCAGCTCGGCCTCGACCGAGATGGTGACGAAGATGATGACTTACCCGCTGGCCATCGGCGGTATCTGCATCATCGCCTCGATCATCGGTACGTTCTTCGTACGTCTCGGTGCCAGCCAGTCGATCATGGGAGCCCTCTACAAGGGCATGATAGCGACCGCGGTTCTGTCGCTGATCGGGATCGCCGGGGTGACGCATTACCTGATCGGCTTTGGACCGCTCGCCGGGGTTACCTATTCGGGTGCCGAATTGTTTTATTGCGGCATCGCCGGCCTGGTGGTGACCGCTTTGATCATCGTGATCACCGAGTATTACACCGGCACCAACTATCGTCCTGTCCATTCAATCGCGCTCGCGTCCGTCACCGGCCACGGCACCAACGTCATTCAGGGCCTGGCAGTGTCGTTGGAAGCGACCGCGCTGCCGGCGATCGTCATCATCGCAGGAATCCTTGTCAGCTATAATCTCGCCGGCCTGTTCGGAATTGCGATCGCCGTCACCACGATGCTGGCGCTTGCCGGTATTGTGGTTGCGCTCGATGCTTTCGGCCCGGTCACCGACAATGCTGGCGGCATCGCCGAAATGGCGGGTTTGCCGAAAGAGGTGCGCAAATCGACCGACGCGCTCGACGCTGTCGGCAACACCACCAAGGCGGTGACCAAAGGCTACGCCATCGGTTCGGCCGGACTCGGCGCGCTGGTCTTATTTGCCGCCTATAATCAAGACCTCAAATTCTTCACCGCCGGCGCCGACAAGCACGCTTATTTCCAGGGCGTCGTGCCGGATTTCTCGCTGTCAAACCCGTACGTCGTATGCGGACTGCTGTTCGGCGGCATGTTGCCGTATCTGTTCGGCGCGATGGGCATGACCGCGGTCGGCCGCGCCGCTTCCTCGATCGTCGAAGAAGTACGCCGACAATTCCGTGAAAAGCCGGGCATCATGCAGGGCAGAGACAAGCCGGATTACGGCCGCGCCGTGGACCTGCTTACGCGCGCGGCGATCAAGGAGATGATCATACCGTCGCTCTTGCCGGTGCTCTCGCCGATCGTCGGATATTTCGTCATTTACTTTATTGCTGGCGGCGGCCCACAGGGAAAATCGGCGGCGTTTTCCGCGCTCGGCGCCATGCTGCTTGGCGTCATCGTCACCGGATTGTTCGTCGCCATCTCGATGACCTCGGGCGGCGGCGCTTGGGATAATGCCAAGAAGTACATCGAGGACGGCCACTACGGCGGCAAGGGATCCGACGCCCACAAGGCGGCGGTCACCGGCGATACGGTTGGCGATCCTTACAAGGATACCGCCGGCCCGGCGGTCAACCCGATGATCAAGATCACCAACATCGTCGCGCTGTTGCTGCTCGCGATATTGGCGCATTGAAACGCGGCAAGGACGTGACGTGGTCTGCCGACCGGCATCGGTTCGGTCGTCAGCCTGCGCCGTTTCGTCAACGCCTCAGAACGGCATCCCGATACGGGCGTTCTCCAGGGTGTTGAGCATTTGTTTGATGACATTGACATCCGAACCCGCGGTTGGCGTCTTGCGGCTGACGAAATCGAATACCTCGCCATCTTTTAGCCCGTAGGAAGCGACGCGGTTTACGCGGCGATCCCGGTCGAAGTAGATAGCGATAACGCGTTGATCGGTGACTGTCGTCGGCAGGAACGAGGCGGCCCGCTGTGCCTTTTGCGAGATGTAGTAGAATGCTTCCCCCGACACCGTGGCGACGGTCGAGGGCGTGCCAAGCACAATCAGCACCTGCTCCTGCGATGCGCCGAGCCGTATTTGCTCAAGCGCACCCTCCGGCAGCACGTAGCCGCGTTGGAACGTCTCACCGAAGAAGCAGCCGCCGAGCGGCAGGGCGAGTAGCGCCGCCAACGCTACGACCGCTGAATTCTTCCCCCGACGCCGCACAACATCCTGCCGCATTTCCGGCAATCCACTTGTCTCCAGGAGCCGCCTGCCGTACCCCCGAAAGCTATAAATGGCAAATCACCCGGACGCGGCCGGATCGACGAAACAGCGTTGAAGAACTGAGCTATCTCTATGATCTTAGCGGCTTTTCGGCATGATCACCACGATCGCAACATCCATGCTTTGTATGGCGCCATCGTGGCGCAGGCTCGTTCGGCCGCCTTCTATCGCGGTTATGGCGTTCCCGACACCGTGGACGGGCGCTTTGAGCTGATTGTGCTGCACCTCGTGCTGGTTTTGGATCGCCTTACCCGCACAGACGACGGCTCGCCGCGCGCCAAGGTCGACCGCGCCGCCGGACAGCGACTGTTCGACGCGTTTTGCCGCGATCTCGATCATAACCTGCGTGAAATGGGCACCGGCGATTTGGCGGTGCCGCGCGAAATGCGGCGTTTTGGCGAGGCA
Organism: Xanthobacteraceae bacterium; assembly: GCA_030040825.1. GTDB lineage: Bacteria > Pseudomonadota > Alphaproteobacteria > Rhizobiales > Xanthobacteraceae > BOG-931. Next base: position 1,742 of record JASHSY010000181.1, on the reverse strand, counting down.
TTTTACGGCCGGCAAGCCGCTTATGCTGCGGCGCTTAGGGTGACCGGCGAACCGGAGCTTGAGAAGGCGTTGGCACGCAATATCTTTGGCATAGTCGGCGCCGACCACAATGCGGCGCGACTTGCGCGCTATGTCCGTGCGGTGGTGGCGCGGCTTGAGGCTCAGGACCCGGATGAGCTCGTTGCGGGGCGTACCATTTTTCCGAATGCGGAGGCCTTCGCCGATGGCTGAACGTCAAAGTGATAATCCGGCACTGGCGCCTTGGCGCGTGCCGGTCGCGGTAGAAGATGTTGCCGAAACCGGCGAGCATGTCGACCTGGTGGCGGATGCAGAGACGCGCGGGGCTGTGGCGCGTACCGCCGGCCTCCGCGAGCTGCCGCGGCTGCAAGCGACGTTCGACGTGTCGCGTTACGGCGCTGGCGGCCTGCGCGTCGTCGGCCGCGTTTCCGCTACCGTCGGCCAGTCCTGCGTCGTGACGCTTGAGCCGCTTACCAACCAAGTCGACGAGGAGGTCAACCTTTTTTTCGTCCCGCCGGTTGCGGCGATTGAAAAAGCCGACGTGGCGAATGCGAACGGCGACGACCCTGAGCCGCTAATCGGCGGCTTGATAGACCTTGGCGCGCTGGCCACGGAATTTCTTATTCTCGGACTCGACCCCTATCCCCGCAAACCGGGCGCCATATTCGAGCCGCCGCATCAAGCAGCGCCGGAGGAGAGTCCATTCGCCGCTTTGGCCGCATTCAAGCAGGACGGCAATGACCATTGATCGTAGTTGTTTCCAAGCACCAAACCGCTATTCTCGCAGCGGTCTCGTCTCCATCATGCGCCAACAAGAAAATGCGCCGCATGATCCGGCCGGGTTCAACCGGATCATGGACTAGGGTCGCCGGCCGATCGATGTTGCAAATGGTCCGCATTGCCGTCGATGCGATGGGGGGAGATCACGGCCCGGCCGTGGCTGTCGCCGGCGCGGAATTGGCATTGGCACGCCAGCCGCAAAGCCGGTTCGTTTTTTTCGGAGATTCTGCCGCAGTCGCCCCACTTGTGGCACAGCGACCGGCGCTGCAATCGGTATCGCGCCTCGTTCATGCCGAAATCGCCGTGCGGATGGAGGACAAGCCGAGCCGGGCGTTGCGCTACGGGCGTCGCAAATCGTCGATGTGGCTCGCCATCGAGGCGGTGAAAAATAATGACGCCGACGTCATCGTGTCGGCCGGAAACACCGGAGCGCTGATGGCGATGTCGAAGTTCGAGCTCAAGACCTTGGCCGGTATCGAACGCCCCGCTATCGCTGCGCTTTGGCCGACACTGCGCGGTGAATCGATCGTACTCGACGTCGGCGCGTCGATCGGCGCCGATGCCGAACACCTCGTCGACCTTGCCGTGATGGGCGCGGCAACCGCGCGGATTTTGCTGGGCATCGCACGTCCGACGGTCGGTTTGCTCAATATCGGCGTCGAAGAGGTCAAGGGTCTCGAACCGGTGCGCGAAGCTGGTCGGATCTTGCGCGAGCACGCGCGGCAAGACATGGAATATATCGGCTTCGTCGAGGGCGACGATATTGGAGCAGGCAAGGCCGATGTCATTGTTACCGAAGGTTTTGCCGGCAATATCGCACTCAAGACCGCCGAAGGGACCGCGCGTCAGATCGGCGAATATCTGCGCGGGGCCATGACTCGTTCACTCGGCGCCCGCATTGGATACCTGTTCGCGCGTCCAGCCTTCCGGCAATTGCGCGAGCG
>JASHSY010000180.1 GCA_030040825.1 Xanthobacteraceae bacterium | reverse complement strand
CTTTTACCAAGCCGCAAGGCGATCGTGGTGTGATGCGCCCAACGATTGATCGTCATCGGACCGAAATGTCGCCGAAGTTGCCGAAGAAAGACATTGCCGGCTGTATCCAGTCGCTTTGCGTGCTGGTGGTCGACGACAATCAGTACATGCGCAAGATGGTCCGCAATCTTCTGGTCAATTGCGGCATCAAGGATATCTACGAGGCCGGCGACGGCATTGCCGCGCTCGACACCATCCGCACGGTGGGCCCTGACGTGGTGGTCCTCGATTGGGAGATGCCGCTGTTAAGCGGCGCGGAGCTGGTGCGGATCGTGCGGTCGCCGGGCGTGTTTCCCATGCCTGACGTGCCGATCATCATGCTCAGCGGCCATGGCGAGCGATGGCGGGTGGTCGAGGCGATGCGGCTTGGCGTCAACGAATATCTGATCAAGCCGGTCTCGGCGAAGGCGCTTTACGATCGGCTGGTGTCGATCACCATGCAGCCGCGGCCGGCGGTGCAACTGGGCGATTACTACGGTCCCGAGCCGCGCAAACTCGCCAACGAGACGGTCGAGGACATCGATCGCGCCTCCTCGCTATCCGAGCAAGCGATTAGCTGAGGTCGCCGCCTCGGTGGCTATTTGTCGGTCTTCACGATTTGCGGTAGAAACGCGCGCAGGGTCCTTTTCTTGCTGCGGAGCGTACCGATCGCCGCGTCGAAACAAGACTTTGCGCCTTGGACCGATCCAACCGCCCGTCCGCTCCTGCGCATTGAGGCTCTGACCAAGCGCTTCGGCGCCACCGCCGTCGTCGATCAGCTGTCTCTCGACATTTATGAAGGCGAGTTTTTTGCTCTGCTTGGACCGTCCGGCTGCGGCAAGACGACACTGCTGCGGCTGATTGCCGGTTTTGAGCGGCCGAATGGCGGCCGCATCCTGCTTGACGATATCGATTTGACGTCGGTGCCGCCTTATCGGCGGCCGGTCAACCTGATGTTCCAGAGCTACGCGCTGTTCCCGCATCTCAACGTCGGGGGCAATATCGGATTTGGCCTCAAGCAGGAAGGATTGGCGAAGCGGGAAATCGAGCGTCGCGTCGTCGACATGCTCGCGCTGGTCAAGCTCGAGGGCTACGGCGCCCGCAAACCGCATGAGTTGTCCGGCGGTCAGCGCCAGCGCGTCGCGCTCGCGCGCTCGCTGGTCAAGCGCCCGCGCGTGCTCCTGCTCGACGAACCGATGGCGGCGCTCGACAAGAAACTGCGCGGCGAGACGCAATTCGAGCTGATGGAATTGCAGCGCAAAGTCGGCTCTACGTTCGTGATCGTCACGCACGATCAAAGCGAGGCGATGACGCTTGCGCATCGCATCGGCGTGATGGACCGCGGCCGGTTGATGCAGGTGGCGCCGCCCGCCGAGATTTACGAGCGGCCCAATTCACGGTGGGTCGCCGATTTCGTGGGCGACATCAATTTGTTCGAAGGCCGGCTCGGCGACGACGGGCACAGCATCGAAGGTACCGCCGCGGGTCGCTTGCGCGTGGCCGCTAAAGCCGCCGCGGCCCCTGGCGCCATGCTGTGGGTGGCGGTGCGGCCGGAACGGGTCCGCATCAGCCGCCAGCCGCCGTTGCCGGGTCTCGACAATTGTGTCGCCGCAACCGTCATCGACATCGGGTATTTCGGCAACAGCTCGGTATATAAGCTGCGCATCCGCGACGGCTCGTTGATCAAAGCCGCAGTCGCCAACTTGGGCTCGGCGAGCGACGGCGTCAGCACGGTCGGCGAGCAAGTGTGGCTGACTTGGCCGGCCGAGGCGGCGAGGGTGTTGACCCGATGATGGCGGCGCGGCAAAGCGGTTCGATCCTGCAAAAGCTCGTGCTGCGCCTTCCGTTTGCCTGGCTGATCGCGTTTTTTCTGCTGCCGTTCTTGATCGTGCTGAAAATCAGCCTTTCGCAGACCGCGATTGCGCAGCCGCCCTACATACCGGTCTTTGACCTGGCCGCCGGCTGGCACGGCGCGGTCACCTTCATCAACGGGCTTTCGTTCGATAATTACCGGTTGCTCGGCTCCGATCCGATTTATGTGCTGTCCTACGTCAAGAGCGTGGAGATCGCCGCCTTTTCGACGCTGCTCCTGCTTCTTGCCGGTTATCCGATCGCCTACGCGATCGCGCGAACGCCACGGCGCGTACAGGCCGTGCTCGTCCTATTGACGGTGTTGCCATTCTGGACCTCGCAACTCATTCGCATTTACGCCTGGATGAACATCCTGCAACGCGACGGCCCGCTGAACGACATTCTTCTGGCTCTGGGACTGGTTAAGGAGCCACCGGCTTGGCTCGCGACCGACACCGCCATCTTTATCGGCATTGTCTATTCGTATCTCCCGTTCATGGTGCTGCCGCTCTATGCGACGCTGGAAAAGCTCGACGAGCGGCTTTTGGAGGCAGCCGCCGACCTCGGCTGTCCGCGCTGGAAAACCTTCTGGCTGGTGACGTTGCCGCTTTCGTCCTCCGGTATCATCGCCGGCGTGTTGTTGTGTTTCATCCCGATCATCGGCGAGTTTGTCATTCCCGACCTGCTCGGCGGCTCGCAGTCGCCGATGATCGGACAGACGATCTGGCTGGAGTTTTTTGGCAACAAGGATTGGCCGGCGGCGTCGGCGGTCGCGGTTGTGCTGGTGTTTCTCCTGGTGACGCCGATCGTCATCTACCAGAACCAGGCGATGCGGGTGCTGGCGCGAGACTGACGATGCGCAAGGTCTCCACATTCAATCTTGCTGCCATTCTCGTCGGCATCGCGTTCCTTTATCTGCCGATCGCGGTGCTGGTGATCTATTCATTCAATGCGTCGCGTCTGGTGGCGGTGTGGGGTGGCTGGTCGACACGGTGGTATGTCGAGCTCCTCAACGACCGGCCGTTGCTCGACGCGGCTTCCATCAGCGTCCGCCTGGCTCTGACCTCGGCGACGGTGGCGACGATCCTCGGCACGATGGCGGCGCTGGCGCTGGTTCGTTTCGGCCGCTTCCGGGGCCGGCTTTTGTTCGCGGCGATGGTCTACGCGCCGCTGGTCATGCCGGAAGTCATTACCGGGCTGTCCTTGCTGCTGCTGTTCGTGGCGTTGGCGGCCGATCGCGGTTTCTGGACGGTTGCGATCGCGCACACCACCATGGCGATGTGCTTTGTCACGGTCATCGTGCAGTCGCGCCTTGTCGATTTCGACATGAGCCTCGAGGAGGCGGCGATGGATCTTGGCGCCCCGCCGTTGCGTACTTTCATGGTGGTGACGTTGCCGCTGATCTTTCCCGCGATTGCGGCGGCCTGGATGCTCGCTTTCGCGCTTTCGCTCGATGATTTGGTGATTGCAAGCTTCACCACCGGGCCGGGCGCGACCACGCTGCCGATCCGCATCTATTCGGAGGTCCGGCTTGGCGTGAAGCCGGAGATGAACGCGGTATGCACGATCATGGTCGCCGTCGTGGGCGCCGCCGTCATTGTCGCCTCGCTATGCGCCAAGCTCACCGGCGTGCGCGGTACGCCGGCGCACGTATAGCGGGGTCAATCCCGACTCTCGCCCGGCGGCCGGAACAAACAAAGCAGAAACCAGGTCGGCACGATCACGTGCGCGCCGAGCAGTAAATTCGGCAGCGCCCAGGCGTTTCCGCTGGGCGCGAGGCCGGCAAGCCGGTCGGAGGACAAACCGGCCGCGTTCATCAAGCCGCCGGTGGTGATGCCGAAAGGTTAAGGCGCGCCGCCCCTATTCGGAATTTTTCGGTGCCGGCGCTGGGGTCGATGCAGGAGCCGGCGTGGTGGTCGCCGGAGGCGACGCCAACAGCTTGTCGATGACCGAGCGCACGGCCGAGCCGGCGGTGCGCGCCTTGATGGACTCAAGCAGCGGAGCAGCGGCGCCCGAGCGGCGGATCAGGCTCTGGGCGTCCGGCAGCATGATCGGGTCGTCCCACTGGCCCTGCACCACAAACGGCAAGTCGAACTCGTTGGCGGTTTCGCTCGAGACCAAAGTTGCCACCCCTTTGAGATCGAGGTCGCGCGTGGGCACCGAGACTTGGCCGCCGATCGCGACCCGCACCGCCGGACCGGTCATATGCATGTCGTCGACCGACACCTCACCGTGGTCGATCTTGACCGCGAGCGCCAACTGATCGAACGGCGTGCGGCCGGTCCGGAAATCGCCGTTGCCCGACAGCGGACGGCGCTCAAGCCGACGCAATAACTGTTCGACATCGATGCCGGCGAGCGCGCCGTGGTGGGCGGTCAGGTTCGCCGTTCCGGAAAGCGTATCGGTTACCGCCATCACGGAAGTACCCGATCCCTCCAAATTGAGCGAAAGCATGCCACGGCCCTCGAGTCGGCGTACGCCAAACAACTGGCCGAGGCAGCTTGCCAGGTCGACATCGGCGAATTGCAGATGCGAGGTGACGGCGGCGCCGCCATTGACGCTGGCAAGTCCAAGCGAACCCCGGGCGGTGCCGCCAAAGGCCTGCGATTCTCCAATCGTGACGTCGAGCTTGCCGTTGTGCATGGTGGTCGTGACGGCGGTGCGACCGAGTTGTGCGCTGCCCAATTTTATGTTGGCGGCCGAGAGCCGCAAATCGAGGTCGAAGTCCGCCAGTCCATCGAGCGAAATAGGCAGTTGATCCCAACTGCGCTCGTTGGCGGCCAAGATATGTACACCTGAAACGTAAGGCGTCAGATCCAGCGCATCGGCCGCGAGCGTACCCTGCACGGTGCGGTGGTCGGTGGAGAGCGTGATGACTCCTTCGGCCATGTTGCCGTCGAGCTCGACGTTGACGCTGGAAAGCGAGACCACGCCGTTGGCAATGCCGCTATGCGCGCGCAGCGTGAAACGACCGAAACCGCCGAACGGCAACTGGCCAACGCCACTCCACCGCATGGCCTCGCGCAGCGAGGGAGATTCCACGCTCAATGTGCCGTCGATGCGCATTGTAGGCCGGGCGCTCATTGCGCCGTCAAATCCCGCTTTCAGCAACGCGCCGGAGAGCCGCAGCTTGATGCCCGAGCGCTCGCCGCTCAGCGCGGAAAGAAAATCGCCAAGCGTAAAGCTTGCTTCGATCGGCTGATCGCGCCAAACGAATCGGCCATTGGCGCCGAAGCTGCGCGAGATCGACGGCCACGCCAGCTGGAAATCCAGATCGGACAACCGGTCGATGACTTCCTTTCCGTCGTATTGTTTGTGGATGATGACGGTGCCGTCCTGGATGCCGATTTCCGAGAACGACGCCGTTCGCCCGGGATCGGGCTGCAGCGCCTTTGCCAGCGACTGGATCAGCCCGGCCCAGTTCGATTCGCCGCTGGGCAGGAACCGCACGGTGATGGCCGGCCGCACCAGCGTTAAATCGGCAATTTCGATCCGTCCCGCCAGCAACGGAAAATAGCGCAAATGCGCAGTCAACTCGTCGGCAACGACGGCCGGCTCACCATTGCCATCGTTGCCCAACAACACGTCGTGAAAGCTGACCGTGCCCGACGGGAACAGCGACACCGAAACGTCGCCGCGCAAGATCGGGTCGAGGCCGGTTACGGCGTGGATCTCCTTGATGACCGCCTTGCGCACGGACGCGGCCGGGACGAAGAACGATAGGCCCAACAGCGTGACGACAATCGCCACAACCAAGGCGGCAGCCGCAATCGCAAGGCGTTTTAAGCCGGTAGCCGCGGTCACGTGTTGCGTTCCGATGTTCGCTTAGACCGTTCGATTGTACGGTTCGGTAGGGTGACAGAAAACCTGCCCCTAATCTATGTCGCTTTCGTGGCCGGCGGTACGGACGATCGGCACAAACCGTTGCTGCGAAATGACAATTCGCAAGGCCCCGCGGCAGCGGCCCGGTTAGCGGACCGATCAGCGTGGAAACCGGATTGTCGGCATTAGCGCGACCTCGGCGATCATCTTCTTGACGATTGCTTGGCCGAACGAATCGAAGCTCTGTGCCGCCATTACGAAAGCGCCGGGCCCGGCGATCACGTGGTCGCGGTAATAATTCTCCAGACCGCCCGGCGGATTGGTGTGGTCCGGATTCCAGGCCAGCGGCGTCTGGCTGAGAATGACCAAGCCGTTGATGGTCACCCCCTGCGCCGACGCTTCATCCCGGGCGGGGATCACGTCACGCCCCGCGTTGTTGGTGCCGTCGCCCGAGATGTCGATCGTGCGCCGCGCCGATTCGAACGGGGCGCGCGCAAGCTGCCCCATGGCGAATTCTATCGCGCCCGATATCGAGGTGCGATCGGCGAATGATCGCGGCGCTTCCAGCATCCGATCGCCGAATCCCTTGGCGGACTGCGCGTCGGCGATCATCGTCCAGTCGATCACGACACGCTGCGAGCCGACGCCGGACCATTCGACGAAGGTCAAACCGATGCGACCGTTACGGCCCGAGCCGATCGCTTCGAGGACGCGCGGATCGGAAATCGCGGTGGCATAGCCTTCACGCTGCAACTGGAATTTCTCGGCATCGATGCTGCGCGAGACGTCGGCGGCCAGCACCAGGAGAAGATCGACCTGCTCGGCTGCAGAGGCGAAGGACGGCAGAGCGGCAACCAGGGCGGTCAGCAACAGCAATGTCCTGACCGCGCCCGTCATGTCAGGTGCCGGTCAGGTGCCGGCGACCGCGTGGATCGCCGCGCGAATTCGCTGATATGTGCCGCAGCGGCAAATGTTGGTGATGGCGGCGTCGATTTCGGCATCGGTCGGCTTCGGCTTGTCCCTGAGCAGTGCAACCACCGTCATGATCATGCCGCTCTGACAGTAGCCACATTGTGGCACGTCGTGATCGAGCCAGGCCTTTTGCACAGCATGCAGCTTGCCGCTCTCGGCGAGCGACTCGATGGTCGTTACCTGTTTTGAGCCAAGTGTGCCGATCGGCACTTGGCATGATCGCATAGGGACGCCATCGATATGCACGGTGCAGGCGCCGCATTGGGCTATCCCGCAGCCATATTTGGTGCCGGTCAGCCCGATCGTGTCGCGTAGCACCCACAGCAGCGGTGTATCGGGCTCGACGTCAACATCGTACGACCTTCCATTTACGGAAAGCGTTGTCATCTCATCTTCCGCGGTTGCGCCCGAGCGGGCATACCGTGACCGGCACCGTGCGCCGCCACTTTATCCGGTTGAAACGTGACGGCAAATACGCAAATCCGCGCGGTGTAAAAACTTGATTAGCAAGGGTGTTAGGTCAGACCGAGATAAGCTTCGCGCACCGCCGGGTCGTCGATCAGGTCCTTGCCGCGGCCGCTGCGTACGATCGAGCCGGTATCCATGACATAGCCGCGGTCAGCGACGGACAACGCGAGATGGATGTCCTGCTCGACCAGGAGGACGGTAACGTCTTGTTTACGAATGGCCTGCAGCACGTCCATCAACTGCTCAACCACGACCGGGGCAAGCCCGAGGCTCATCTCGTCGATCATCAATAGTTCCGGACGCGCCATCAGCCCGCGCGCAACCGCGCACATTTGCTGCTCGCCGCCGGACATCGAGCCGGCGAGTTGCGTGCGACGTTCGCCCAGACGCGGGAACAGGCTGAACATGCGTTCGAGGTCGCTGGCGACGGCAGCCCGGTCGCGGCGGCGAAAGGCGCCCATCATAAGATTATCCATCACCGTCATCCGGTCGAACAATTGGCGGCCTTCCGGCACCTGGACCAAGCCGGTGCCGAAGGCCTCGTCCGGGGTCATCGGCACCAGGTCGTAGTTGTTGAAACTGATGGTGCCGGTGCAGGCGATGACGCGCGACAGCGCCCGCAGCAGCGTAGTCTTGCCGGCGCCGTTCGAGCCGACCAACGCGACGATTTCGGCGCGCCGCACTTCCAGCGAGACATTCCGCAGAGCGGGCATGCCCCCGTAACCCGCGCCCAGTCCATCGACGACCAGCAGCCGTTCCCGCTCATTCGACGTGCCGGCAACGCTCATGGGCGCCTCCGGCCGAGATAGGCCTCGATCACCGTGCTGTTCGCCAACACCGTATCAGGCGGGCCGTCGGCGATCTTGTCACCGTGATGCAAAACCAGCAGGCGATCCGACAACTGTTTGATCGCTTTGATCACGTGCTCAATCACCAGAATGCTGATGCCGCTTTCGCGGATCTTCCTGAGGACTTCGATGACTTCGTCGATCTCGACGAGGTTCAATCCGGCCATTACTTCGTCACACAGCAGCACCTTGGGCTGCATCGCGAGCGCTTTGGCGAGTTCAAGCCGTTTGCGGTTGGGGCCGCCGAGTTCCTCGGCCCGTTGCGCCGCGAACTTGCCGAGACCGACAAAGTCGAGCTGGGCGCGGGCTTTCTCGCGCGCTTTGGCGAGGTCGCTCTCGGCGGTGTGGCCGAACAGGGCTCCGACCGCGACGTTGTCGAGCACCGATAGTCCGGGAAATGGCCGCATGATTTGGAATGTTCGGCCGATGCCGAGGCGGGCCCGGCGGTAGGCGCCAAGCCGCGTGATCCTGCTGCCTTCGAAAACAATGTCACCCGCGGTCGGCCGCAGCGTACCGCTGATCAGGCTGACCAGCGTCGTCTTGCCAGCGCCGTTCGGCCCGATCACGCCGAGAATCTCGCCCTGGCCGAGCTTGAAACTGATGTCGCTGACTGCCACCAGCCCGGCGAAACGGCGGGTGACATGCTCGACTTCAAGGATCGCACTCATATCCGGTGCGCCTTCAGATTTTCGGCAAAGTAGCGCCAGCCGGATTTGCGGAATTGGCGCACCACGTCCGCCACGCCGCGCGGCATCAAGACCACTGCCGCGACCACGACCACGCCGAAAAACAGGCCGGCGACATTGGTGACTTTGCTGGATAGAATCTCGGATATCGCCGAAAGCACGAAGGCGCCCAGCACCGGACCAAACACGGTGCCCGGTCCGCCGAACACCGCCATGATGATCATCTTGACATTGAGGCTGATGTCGAAGGCGCTGTCGGGATCGAGGAAGGTGATCCAATAGGCGTGGATGCCGCCGGCAAGCGCCGTGATCGCGCCCGACAACGCGAAGGCCAGCACTTTATAGAGGGTGGTGTTGACGCCCATGACGGCCGCGCCTTCCTCGTTCTCGCGGATGGCGATCAGGCCGAAGCCGAAGCGGCTGCGGGTAAGCCAAAATACCGTCAGCGTCGCGACGATGAGCAATACGAGCGAGAGCTCATAGAATAGTCGGTCGTTGTTGAGCGGGGGCAGCACCAGGCCGATGTTCTGGCCGGCGACGCTGACGTTTGAGACGATGGCGCTCATAACCTGCGCGAGTCCGAGCGTGGCGATGGCGAAGTAGTGACCCTTGAGGCGGAGCACCGGGACGCCGAGCAGGAACGCGAAAACGACCGCGAGCGCCACGCCGAAAATCATGCCGACCGCGAACGGCAGGTTCCACTGCACCATAGCGATGGCAACGCCGTAGCTGCCGAGACCGTAGAACACAGAATTGCCGAACGAGGCGTAGCCGGTGTAGCCGCCGATAATATTCCAGCTCTGCGCCAGCACGGCGAGGAGCAGCGCGTTGATGCCGAACTGAATGATCACGTCGGAACCGAACAGCGGCAGGGCCGCGAGCACGGCGGCCACCACGATGACAAAGCCGAGCCGAAGCGCGGTCATGCGGTCTTCCCAAGCAGGCCGCTGGGCCGCACGATGAGAACGAGGACCAGAACGCCGAAGCTTGCCACGTCGCCAAAGGTCGCGCCGATGTAGAGAACCGTGAGCGATTCAATGACGCCGAGCACTAGTCCGCCGACCAGCACGCCGAGCGGATTATCGAGGCCGCCGATGATCGAGATTGCAAAGCATTTTGCGGTCAATGTCGCGCCGATATAGGGGTTGATCTGCGATACGGTGCCGTAAAGGCAACCGGCGGCTCCCGCAAGACCGATGCCGATGCCAAACGTCACGGCGTAAAGGTGGCGCGGTTCGACGCCGTAGAGGCGGGCGGCAACGAGATTCTGCGCGGTCGCCCGAATGGCGCGGCCGAGCTTGGTGTGCAGGAGGAATAGCCACACGCCGACGGTCAGGACCACCGCGACACCGAACGCCATTAACCGCGCCAACGGCACCACCAGCGGTCCCAGCGCAATGCTGTTACCGGCATAAGGCGGGTTAATGGTGCGGAAGTCGGCCGAGAAAGCGAGTTGCGCCAGATACGTCAACACGACCTCGAGGCCGAACGTGATGAGCAGCGTATTGAACATCGGCGCCCGCACCACAAGGTTGAGCAGGCCGCGTTGCAACATGTAGCCGACGCAGAACATAACGATCGCGGTGAGCGGCAGCCCCAGGAACGGGTCGATGCCGAGATACGTATAGAGATGCCACGCCAGGTAGGCGCCTAACATGATGAAGGCGCCGTGGGCGAGGTTGACGATGTTGAGGACACCCCAGACCAAGGCGAGCCCTAATGCCATGACGGCATAGAGGCCACCCAGCAACACGCCATTGATCAGGACTTGCGCAAGCAAATCCACGCGTCACCCCGCCCCCTGAACGACGTCACTGCGATCAGCGCGCGTTCCAGGCCGGCATCGGATATTTCGGCTTCTCGACGAATCCCTTGCCACCAAAGATCGCCACTACCTTGTCGGCCTGGACCTGGATGACCGTCTGCGCCAGGTTGATCTGGCCATCCTCGGTGAATGCGATGGTGCCATAAAGGCTTGGAAAATTCAGCTTGGCGATGGCGTCGCGGACCTTCTGCGGATCGACCGAACCGGCATTCTCCATAGCTTGGGCCAATGCCTCGACGTCGGCCGCGCCGGACGCAGCGTGATAGTCCGGATCGTAGCCGTATTTCGCCTTGTAGGCGGTGGCGAATTGCACCGCATCGCCGAACCAGCGATCCTTGAGGCTTGCGCTCGGCAGCCAAGCGGTCATGCCGAAAGCATAATCGGCATCCTTGCCCAGCGCTTTGCGAAAGTCGGCGCTCGGCACGCCGACGGTGAACGAATACATCTTCGGCGCGACCGCAAGGCTCTTGGCCTGACGCACGAAATTCAGGATTTCGGTTTCATGCCCGGCGACCAGCACGGCATCGGCGTCGGCGCTTTTGATTTGCGACAGCAACGAATTGAAGTCGCTGGCGTTCGAAGTGTAGCGCTCGTCGATGACGGTCTTCAGCCCGGCTTTCTCGAGCAGCGGCCGCGTGCCCTTGGCGACCGAGACATCGAAGGCATCGTCGGCATAGAGCAGCGCAACGGTCTTCGGCTCCGGGCTCAATTGTTTGAGCATGTCGATCGTGGAGGCGAAATAATCGCTGGCTGGCGCCAGCGTGCCAAAAATATATTTGAACTTGCGGGCGAAGATTTGGTCGGAAGCGCCGCCGCCCTCTACCATCGGAATCTGATATTTTTCGGACACTGCGGAATCGGCGAGCGCGAAATTGCTGGCGAACGGGCCTAGCAGCAAGTTCACTTTGTCCTGCGAAACGAGCTGGGTGTACTGGCGCACGCTCAGATTCACGTCGGACTGGTTGTCATAGAGCTTGAGGACTAGCTTGCGCCTGGTATCGCCAACCTTCACGCCGCCCGCCGCGTTGATCTTGTCGACCGCGAATTCGTAGGCGTCCTTGTAATAGCGGCCGGTGTTGGCGACCGGACCGGTGAGCTGCACCGACGCACCGAGGACGATGTCCTGGGCGAATGCGGGCGCACCGAACAGCGTGACGGCCGTAGCGAAAAAAACCGCGCCGGATGTGCGCAAGATGCTGCATGCCATGGAAACCTCCCTGAAAATGTTCGCGGTCAAATGGCCGTCTTGAGTGCTGCTGCTACTGCCATCGGACACGCATTTTATCAACGGCTGGTCGGAACAATGGTGATTGACCTTGCATGTTCCGAACAGAGCCCTGGGTGTCGGGCCGCCTACTTTTCACATGGTCAAGGCTGCGGAGCACGTAACCGCCTGCGGCCGGGACACCATGCCGCATGGGTTCGGTGGCCTGAGCGCGATGCGCGATGCAGCAATTGCCAATCCACCGGCGGCGACCGCGGCTCACATCCGGCGGTAGGTATAAGGCTGGTCACGCTGCACGGCGGCAAGCGCGGCGACCTCGCGGTGTCCGGGGGCCAAATGGCACACCGGATCAGCCGCGCGGGCATCGCCGGTCAGCGCGAAGGCCTGACAGCGGCAACCGCCGAAATCGATGTCGCGCCGTGCACAGCTACGACACGGCTCCCGCATCCAGGCGGTGCCGCGAAAGGCGTTGAAAGCCGGCGAGTTCGCCCAGATATCGGCCAGCGAATGCTCGCGCACTGACCAGAATTCAAGGCCGGGAATGGTCTCGGCGGCGTGGCAGGGCAGCACGCGTCCGGCCGGTGTCACGTTGAGCGAGCGGCGGCCCCAGCCGCCGACGCAGGGTTTGGGCAGTCGGGCATGGTAATCGGGCACGACCGCGTCGATGACAATTTCGCCGTGATGGCGTGTCCGCAGCGTCTCGACCTCGGCGGCCGCGCGTTTGACCTGTTCGGCGGTTGGCATCAA
>JASHSY010000179.1 GCA_030040825.1 Xanthobacteraceae bacterium | reverse complement strand
GCTGGGCGACCGTTTGCAAGGCGAAGCCCGTGAGGTCGCCGCCGAGCATGCGAGCCTTGCGCACGGGCTTGCCGAAGCCGGCCGGCGCGCGGTGATCCTCTCCGGCGGCGAGTTGACCGTCACCCTGCGCGGTAAGGGCCGTGGCGGCCCCAACCAGGAATACGCCCTGGCGCTCGCCATCCATCTTAAAGCCGCGCCTGGGATCGCGGCGCTGGCGGCCGATACCGACGGAACCGACGGCGGTGGCGGCCGCCCGGACGACCCGGCCGGCGCTTTTGTCGCCCCTACGACATTAGGGCGCGCCCAGGCTGCCGGCCTCGATCCCGCCGCCTTTCTTGCCGACAACAATTCCACGGGATTTTTCAACGCTATCGGCGATTTATTCAGGCCGGGTCCGACGTTCACCAACGTCACCGACTTCCGCGCCATCGTCGTTGACAGGACTTAAAATTTGGCCGGAATCTGACCGGAAATGAGGGACGGGATCAGTCGTAAAGCGGCCGGGGGCATGCTCCTCGCCAGCCTTTTGGCGATGTTTGTACTGGCGGCCTCGACGGCGCCGGCGGCGGCAGATTTTCGGCTTTGCAACAACACCGGTAGCCGGGTCGGCGTCGCCGTCGGCTACAAGGATGCCGACGGCTGGACCACCGAAGGCTGGTGGAATTTGCCGTCGCGCACCTGCGAGACCGTGCTCAAAGGCAATCTGGTCGCGCGTTACTATTATGTGTATGCCATTGACTACGATCGCGGCGGCGAATGGATGGGACAGGCCTTCATGTGCACCCGCGACAAGGAGTTCACCATTCGCGGGATCAGCGATTGCTTGGCGCGCGGGTTCGACCGCACCGGCTTTTTCGAAGTGGATACGGGCGAGCAGCGGGCTTGGACGGTGCAACTTACCGAATCGAGCGAGCAGCCGGTGCAAAAGCCGTTGCCGGCCGGTAATCCGTTGACGCCGCCTGCCTCGGCCGCAGCGCCGCCCGCGGCCGCGACGCGCGCCGGCAAGTCCGCACCGGCGCCAGCGCTCACTCCTGCGCCGGCCGCCCCGTCCGGAAATCAGAACCAATGAGGCGGCAGCGGCGCACCAAGGTGGTGGCAACGCTGGGACCGGCCTCTTCGAGCCGCGACGTCGTCGCCAAGCTGTTTGTCGCCGGCGCCGACGTCTTCCGCATCAATATGAGCCACACCACGCATGAGCGCATGCGTGAATTGGTGGATACCATTCGCTCGCTCGAAACCGAATGCAGCCGGCCGATCGGCATCCTCGTCGATCTGCAAGGGCCGAAACTTCGGCTCGGCAATTTCAAGAACGACGCCGCGACCATCGACGGCGGCCAGGATTTCGTGCTCGATGCCGATCCGACGCCCGGCGACGCGCGGCGGGTGAACCTGCCGCATCCGGAAATCTTCGCTGCGGTCAAACCCGGCGACGCGCTGCTGATCGACGACGGCAAGCTCAAGCTGACCGTCATGCAAGCCGAGCCGCAACGCATCGTCACCCGCGTCGAGGTCGGTGGCAGGATATCGAGCCGCAAGGGCGTGAGCCTGCCGCATACCGTCGTGCCGGTGGCAGCGCTGACCCCCAAAGATATCGCCGATCTCGAATCTGCGCTGGACGCCGGCATCGATTGGGTGGCCCTCTCCTTCATTCAGCGCCCCGAAGACATCGCCGAAGCCAAGAAGATCACTCGCGGGCGGGCGGCGGTGATGGCCAAGATCGAGAAGCCGCAGGCGGTCGCGCGGCTCAACGACATTCTCGATCTCGCCGACGCCCTGATGGTGGCGCGCGGCGATCTCGGCGTCGAAATGCCGCTGGAAAAAGTTCCCGGCGTACAGAAAGAGATGACGCGCGCCTGCCGCCGCGCCGGCAAGCCGGTCATCGTCGCCACCCAGATGCTGGAATCGATGATCACCAGTCCGGTACCGACCCGGGCTGAAGTCTCCGACGTCGCCACCGCGATTTTCGACGGCGCCGACGCGGTGATGCTGTCTGCGGAATCGGCCTCCGGCCAATATCCGGTCGAGGCGGTGGCGACCATGAACCGGATCGCCGAAGAAGTGGAAAACGAAGCGCTTTACCTGCCGGCACTGCATGTCCTGCATACCGAGCCGCAGGCAACCGGAGCCGATGCGATTGCGGCGGCGGCGCGACAGGTCGCCGAAACTCTCGATCTTGCAGCCATCGTCTGTTGGACGTTTTCGGGCGCCACTGCGCTGCGCGTCTCGCGCGAGCGGCCAAAGTCGCCGATCGTTGCGATTTCGCCGATGCTCGCCGCCGGCCGCAAATTATCGTTGGCCTGGGGCGTTCATTGCGTCATCGCCGAGGACGCGCACGATCAGGACGACATGGTGGAGCGCGCCTGCCGGATCGCATTCCGCGACAATTTTGCCAAGGCCGGCCAGCGCGTCATCATTGTCGCCGGCGTGCCGCTCGGTACCCCTGGCGCGACCAACATGATCCGCGTCGCTTTTGTCGGCGACCAGACCGCCGCCGACGTGTAAGGACGGTCTAAGACCAGGAAATGGCCTCACACGCTCAGACGTGACCTGGCGACGGCAATACGCGCGTCACGCGGCCCGCAACATCACGTCGACCCGAATGGCATCGTAGGGAAAGACAACGAGCCCGTTGGCCGTTTTCTGCAGCACTCCGGCATTCAGCAGGGCGTGTATGTCACCATGTACCGCTTTCACGTCGCGGTCCACGCGCCGCGCCGCTTCACGTATGGTCAGCGGCCCTGCGCCGGTCAGAGCACGAATGAGCTGCCAGCGTTTCGCTGTCAGCAGCCGGAACAAAAGTTCGGGCGTGGCGAAGCTGATGCGTGAACCCTGTTTCTTGCCGTTGAAGGCCGCTTGGGTTCGCTGCTTCACTTCATCCAGTTTTGCCACCTGCAACGTTACTGTCTTCATCTTGACCGCCTCCATTCCTCTACCGCGCGCCAGAAATCGGCCAGCAGCCTGTCTGTATCAACGAACGTATAGGGAGCTTCCACATCCCCTACGTGGAGATGGTCGCCCTTACCGGCCTCATTGTCGTATCGCAGGACGCATATCCCGTCGCTGACCAAAGCCAGCCGGTATTTGAAGCGGTGCTTCGATCCTTGCGACACTCGCGGCAGCCGCCAGACGACAATCTCGACAAACATTCGGAGGTCAAGAACGTGCCGCTCGTCGATCAGCAGCTCGGCCGCCATGTTGGAGAAAATACCAACACCGGAGCCTTAGTCAACTGCGGTTGGCGGCTCTCCTCCATCCCGACGTGTAAGCGCGGCTTTTTGCGGTTACGCACCCGCCGCCAATTGCGCCACGGCCGCGGCGATCCGGTCAGCGGCGGCGTGATGCAGCATGTGACCGAAACCCGGCAGCACATTAACGGTTACGCATGGCGCGGCGGCGGCAAGCTTCAGCGCGTGTTTCTCCGGCGGCACCAGCAAATCCTTGTCGCCGTTGAAGACGATGGTCGGAACCTTGAGCGCGCCGTAGCGCCCGGCTTGTTGCTCCAGCGCCTCCTCGAGGCAGCCGACATCGGCCCAGTTGTTCATCAGCGTCGGCGGCCGCAGCACCAGCATCGCCGCGCTGTCTTTGACATAGCGCGGCGGTATGACTTGCGGCAGAAACGCCGTCCGCGATCCGGGCCACATCAACAGCACGCCGAACGGCAGCGCCAGCGTGCGGGCGAACAACGATCCGAGCGGAGTCGCCAACGCGGTGTTCACCGCGCTTAAGCTCCACAGGCCGGGGTGGGTTGCCGGCGCGATCAAAACCAGGCCGGCGGCCCGCTGCGGAAAGTCGAGCGCGAAAGTCAGCGCCAGCGTGCCGCCCCAGGAATGGCCGACCAGGATCGCGCGATCGATCCCGAGCCGGTCGAGCAGTTCGCGCAGCACGCCGGCCTGGTAAGTGGGCGAACTTCCCTCACCGCGCTTGCGCGTGCTGAAGCCGAACCCCGGCCGGTCGACCAGGATGACCCGGTGACGCGCCGCCAGTCGCTTGCCGAGCGCCAGGTTCATCTCTTCAAGGTTGGCGCCGGCGCCATGCAGCATCACCACTGGTGTTTTTGCAGGGTCGCCGATCTCGACTATGTGTTGGCGAAAACCACCGCCGGCATCGATGAAGCGGCCCCTTGGCCGATGCCGCCGCCCGATCACCCACGTACCGATGACAGTGACGACGGCGCCGGCGCAAAATACCGCGACGATAACGATGAGCGTCGTCATTGGATCGATTGTCTGCCGCGTTTACACGGACATGATACTGGCGCCCGGCGCTCCGATCTCACAATGCTTCGCCATTGAGCCAGCGCTCCCCGCGCGCGTAAAGTTGCACCAGTTCCGGCCCATCGAGACCCGGCATGTCGGTCTTCACCTTGTAGCCGATGCGGGTTTGCAGATAAGCAAGGTGCCGGTAGCCGTCGGGGAAGCGCTTGAGCAGATCCTGGTCGAGCGCGAGCTTGGCGGCCGGATCGACCGGATCGAGTCGATCTTTTTCGTAGATCGGCTGGCGCAGCACCATCCCCCAGCGTCCGTCGCGCCGGGCGAAAAAATCGAAGAAGCGCCCGGTGCAGACCACGTCGCAGACGACGCCATCGACCGGCGCACGCTGCGCGATCGTCATCTTGGTCTGCGCGACCGCCCGGTCGCCGGCGACATCGATCGAGCAGCCGCCGAGAAAATGCAGGATGCGCACGCCGCGCGCCCAGCCTTCGTCGTTGACCTTGATGAAGTCCTCGAAACTGCCCTGAAACCAGGTCGCCATCATCCGCCCGTCGGCATGCCAGACGGTGCGGAAGCGGTCCCATAGCCGCGCGTCGCGCCAGACCGCCCAATTCTCCACCAATTCGCGGATGACGGCCTTATCGGCGGCGATGTCGGGCATTGCAATTTTCCAACTACTAGTAACTGACCGTCATCCTGAGGTGGCCGCGAAGCGGCCCTCGAAGGATGCAGCTCAAACGCACAGGCCGGCACCCTTCGAGGCTCGCCATAGCGCGTCGAAGAACGCGCGTAAATGCGATAATGGCTCGCACCTCAGGGTGACGGACGTTGGAATATATCAGATGTCGCGCCCTTCGACCTTCTCGCTCAAGGTCTTGACGACGTCGGGCAGGCTTTCCAGGTGCGGGTCGATGGCGAGCGCCTTGCGGTAGGCTTCAAGCGCATGCTTGTCGTCGCCGATGTCTTGCAAGATCAGGCCGAGGCCTGACAGCGCACCGAAATGCCGCGGCTCGCGAATGAGCACTTCGCGAATATCGGCGAGCGAATGACTGTAATCCTTCAGCAGATAATATACCGTGGCGCGGCGGTTCCAGGCTTCCACATAGTCCGGCTTGATCTCGATCACCGCGTCGAGGAGTTTGATCGCAAGCTCGTAGTCCTTGGCATCCGTTGCGGCCTTTACCCGGCCCATCAGGAGATTGCAGGTATCGCTGCCCGACGCCATCCATAGCGCCCAGATCCGGCTTTCGATTGCTTTGGCGCTTTCGGCATCCGGCGCGATTTTGAGCGCGGCAAACAGGGTGTCGAGATTGTAGCCGTGACCGCCGCGCTCGGGCTGCGGCAGGTTGCTGGGCGGCGCGACCCAGCCGGGCGCCGCGGGGTCTTCCGGAGCGCTTTGCGGCGCGCAAACAGCAAGCGCTGGCGCCAACAGGACGGTGCCGACGGCAACAGCGGTCAGGAATCGCAGGAGCATGACTAAAGAGTCTAATCACGACCTGCCCGACGGCAAGGCCGAATTAGTCGCAAAGCGGCGTGAAATTGTGGCGCGTTGGTGGAAAGCCGGCTCGGCCTAGCCTTGGCGGGCCTTGAAGCGCCGGTGCGTCTTATTGATAACGTAGACGCGGCCCTTGCGGCGCACGATGCGGTTGTCGCGATGGCGACCGCGCAGCGATTTCAACGAATTACGGACTTTCATGATCGATTTTCCCGCCTTTTGGCGGTTGCTTACGGAGCCGTCGGCAGCTTGTCAATGACGCCG